>DXFS01000011.1 GCA_019114345.1 Candidatus Agathobaculum pullistercoris
ATGGCGACCACGGTCATGCTGCCGGGCGTGGATGCGCACCGCGTGCATGAGGCGCTTGCCAAGCATTACGAGGGGCAGAAGCTGGTTTCGGTTGCGCCGTTCGGCGGCGAGGAGCCGGTGATTTATGCGAATACGCTCGCAGGGCACGACAGCCTCAGGCTGATCGTGTGCGGGCACGGGGAACAGGCGATCGTCACCGCGCTGTTCGACAACCTCGGCAAGGGCGCGTCGGGCGCGGCCGTACAGAATATGAATATCATGCTCGGCATGGACGAGACCGCCGGGCTGACGCTCTGAGCAACAGAAACGGGAGGGCAGCCCCCTCCGGACGATAGGGGAGGAACCTATGAAGATCATCGACGGCGGCGTGTGCGCCGCACAGGGATTTACTGCGGGCAGCATCCGCAGCGGCATCAAGGAAAGCCGCGCGAATGACGATACCGCTATCATTTTCAGCGCGTGTGAGTGCACCGCTGCGGCGACCTATACCATGAACCGCGTCAAGGCCGCGCCGCTCTATGTCACGATGGAGCATCTGGAAAACGGCGTGGCGCGCGCAATCGTGGCCAACGCAGGCAATGCCAACGCCTGCGCGCCGGACGGCATGGAGAACGCCCGCCGCATGGCAAAGGCGGCGGCCAAGGTGCTCGACGTGGACGAGGACGACGTGGTCGTCGCTTCGACCGGCGTGATCGGCCAGCGCCTGCCGGTCGAGTGCATCGAGCAGCACCTGCCCGGGATCCAGCTGACGGATAACGGCTCGGAAAAAGCCAACCTCGCCATTATGACGACGGATACGAAAACAAAAACCGCGGCGGTCGAGTTCACCATCGGCGGCAAGGTGTGCCGCATCGGCGGCATCTGCAAGGGCAGCGGCATGATCCATCCGAACATGGGCACCATGCTGTCCTTCCTGACGACTGACTGCGCGATCACGCACGAGATGCTCTCCGAGGCGCTGCAGGAAAACGTCCGCAAGACCTATAACCGAGTCACGGTGGACGGCGACACCTCGACCAACGACATGTGCGTCGTGCTGGCCAACGGCATGGCGGGAAACGAGCTGATCGAGTGGCAGGACGAGGAGTATCAGGCGTTCTGCAAGGCGCTGAACGAGGTCAACACCCGTCTGGCACGCCAGATCGCAGCGGACGGCGAGGGCGCGACCAAGCTCGTGACCTGCACGGTCAGGAACTCCCGCTCCGAGGAGGCAGCCGAGCGTCTGGCCAAGGCGGTCGTCGGCTCCAACCTGGTCAAGGCGGCCATGTTCGGCGCAGACGCCAACTGGGGCCGCGTGCTGTGCGCGATGGGCTACTCCAAGGCGCCGTTCCGGCCGGAGTATGTCACGGTCGCGTTTTCGTCCGCGGCGGGCAGCGTGACCGTGTGCGAAAAGGGCGCGGCGCTCGATTTTGACGAGGATCTCGCCAAAAAGGTGCTCAGCGAAAACGAGGTCACCATTGACGTAGATGTGAACGAGGGTACGGACTGCGCGACTGCGTGGGGCTGCGACCTGACATATGATTATGTCAAGATCAACGGCGACTACCGGACCTGAGCTGCGTCTGCACCGCTCATGCTGCGTTGCAGTCTCCTTTGCGTACCCTGGTACGCGGCAGTCGGCTGTGCCTTGCCTGACCGGCACATACTTGCTCAGGGCAACTCCGGCACAGGGTCAACTCATTTTAAGCTAAAGGACGAATGGTATGGATACACAACTGGATGCAGAGCTGAAAGCTAAAATACTGGTCGAAGCCCTGCCGTACATTCAGAAATATTACGGGCAGACGGTCGTCGTCAAGTACGGCGGCAACGCCATGATCAACGAGGAGCTCAAGGACGCGGTCATCCATGATCTGGTGCTGCTTAATCTGGTCGGCATCAAGGTTGTCGTGGTGCATGGCGGCGGGCCGGAAATCTCGGAAATGCTCAAAAAGATCGGCAAGGAGTCCCGCTTTGTCAACGGCCTGCGCTATACCGACCGCGAGACCATGGATATCGTGCAGATGGTGCTGTGCGGCAAGGTCAACAAGGATCTTGTCACCCTGCTGGAAAAGGCGGGCGGCCGCGGCATCGGCCTGGGCGGCATGGACGGCGGCATGTTCCAGGCCAAGCGCCTGACCGACCGCACGGGCACAGACTATGGTTACGTAGGCGATATTGTGGACGTCGATCCATCCCCGGTCATCGACGTGCTCGAGCAGGGGTATATCCCGGTCGTCTCGACCGTCGCGCAGGGTATTGACGACGAGACCAATTACAACATCAATGCGGATACCGCGGCGTGCAAGCTTGCGGTAGCGCTTAAGGCGAAAAAGCTCATCCTGCTGACCGACGTGCGCGGGCTGATGCTCGACCCGGACGACGAGACGACATTGCTGACCAATCTCAAGGTTTCCGAGGTACCCAAGCTGATGCGCGACGGGGTCATCAAGGGCGGCATGATCCCCAAGGTGGACTGCTGTGTCGAAGCAGTGCGCAAGGGGGTGGAAGCGGCCAATATCCAGGACGGCCGCGTCAAGCACTCGATCCTGATCGAGCTGCTTTCCAAAGTCGGCGTCGGCACCATGTTCCAGTAAGAAAGAAGCGAAGAAAATGACCTATCAAGAACTCAAGGCCGAGGAAAACAAATATGTGATGAATACCTACGGCCGTTTTCCGATCGCGCTCGACCACGGCGAGGGCGCGACCGTATGGGATGTAGAGGGCAAAAAATACATCGACCTCGGCTCGGGCATTGGCGTCAACTGTCTGGGGTACAATAACCCGGTGATCGTGGATGCCATCACCAACCAGGCGCACAAGCTGATGCACGTTTCCAACCTGTTCACGACCGAGCCCATGGTGCAGGTGGCAAAGAAGCTGGTCGAAAAAACCCATCTGAACGGCAAGGTGTTTTTTGCCAACTCGGGCGCGGAGGCAAACGAGGGCGCGATCAAGCTCGCGCGTAAATACTCCTTTGATAAATACGGCGAGGGACGCTACAAGATCGTCACGCTCGTCAACTCCTTCCACGGGCGCACGGTGACCACGCTTAAGGCCACCGGGCAGGACCGGTTCCACAACTACTTTTTCCCGTTCACCGAGGGCTTCGACTATGCAGTCGCAAACGATTTCGACTCGGTGCGCCGCAAGGCGGATGAAACGACCTGCGCGGTCATGATGGAGCTCATCCAGGGTGAGGGCGGCGTGCTGCCGCTCGACCGGGAATTTGTTCAGCAGGTCGAGGCGCTCTGCCGCGAGAAGGATATCCTGCTCATCATCGACGAGGTGCAGACCGGCATCGGCCGCACGGGCAGCCTGTTCTGCTTCCAGCAGTACGGCATCCGCCCGGACGTCGTCACCATGGCCAAGGGGCTGGGCGGCGGTGTGCCGGTCGGCGCGGTGCTGGCGGCGGAAAGCTGCTCGAACGTGCTCACGCCCGGCACGCATGCGACCACCTTCGGCGGCACGCCGATCGTGTGCGCGGCCGCAAACGCGGTGCTGGACACGGTGGGGGACGGGCAGTTCCTCGAACAGGTGAAGGAAAAGGGCGAATACCTGAAAAACGGCATCCTGTCCATCGGCTCGCCGAACATCCTCGGCGTGCGCGGCATGGGCCTGATGCTGGCGATCATCGTGGAGGGCGGCAAGCATGCCGCCTACGCGAACAAGCTGCTCGAAAAAGGCGTGATCGGGCTGACGGCAGGCAAAAACGCTGTCCGCCTGCTGCCGCCGCTGACCATTTCCAAGGAGGAGATGGACGAGGCGCTGACCATCATGAAAGAGGTGTTTTAAATGAAGCATTTACTCAAGCTGCTCGACTGCTCGACCGAGGAGATCATCGGCCTGCTCGATCTGGCCGACCAGCTCAAATACGAAAAGAAGCACAATATCTCGCACCGTCATCTGGAGGGCAAGAGCCTCGGCATGATCTTCCAGAAGTCGTCCACCCGCACCCGCGTTTCGTTCGAGACCGGCATGTACCAGCTGGGCGGCCAGGCGCTGTTCCTGTCCAACCGCGATCTGCAGATCGGCCGCGGCGAGCCGGTACAGGATACTGCGCGCGTGCTCTCCCGCTATCTGGACGGCATCATGATCCGCACTTACGCGCAGAAGGAGGTTGAGGACCTCGCGGACTATGGTTCGGTGCCGGTCATCAACGGCCTGACCGATTTCTGCCATCCCTGCCAGGTGCTGGCTGACCTGATGACCATCCGTGAGAAGTTCGCAGTACTCGAGGGCCTTAAGATGTGCTACATCGGCGACGGCAACAACATGGCGAACTCGCTCATTGTCGGCGGCCTCAAAACCGGTATGAAGGTCTCGATCGCGACCCCCGAGGGCTACCGCCCGCACGCGGACGTGCTCGCTTTCGCAGAGGGCAACCCGGACTTCTTCCTGACCGACGACCCGATGAAGGCTGCAGAGAACGCGGACGTTGTCATCACGGATACCTGGGCTTCCATGGGCATGGAGGCCGAAAAGGAGGTCCGCATGAAGGCGTTCAAGGGCTATCAAGTGAACGACGAGCTGCTTGCCGCCGCCAAGCCGGGCTGCATGGTGCAGCACTGTCTGCCTGCGTACCGCGAGCAGGAGATCACGACCAAGGTGTTTGAGGCGCATGCAGACGAGATCTTCGAGGAAGCGGAAAACCGCCTGCACGCGCAGAAGGCCGTTATGGTCACCCTGATGGGTAATCAGGAGTAAAGCAGATCAGGGTAAGCAGCTGACAAGGGGATATGACGATGGATCGCTTTGAAAAAGTTTACAGTCAAGGCATAATTGACGTTACGGAGATCTGGCTCGATAAGGAAACCGGTGTACAGTATCTGTTCCATAGGAACGGCAACGCCGCGGGTCTGGCCCCGCTGCTGGACAAGGACGGGAAGCCGGTTGTAATCCCCTGATTTTCATGGATAACACGCAATGAAAAAGGCAGTCATCGAAAAGATGACTGCCTTTTGTGATTTGTCAGTGGTTTTGCGGCATTTGCCATGCAAAGTGGTCGCAATGAAGCAGATGTTCTGCTTTTTCGGAACAGGGGTTGTCCAGATATTCGCGATAGAGCGCCTGGACAGCTGCGTTTTCGTGCGAAAAACGCAGCTTGGCAGCCCGGTCCAGCTTGTAAAGAACAGCGCCGCGCGGTACTGCCTTTTCGCGGTCGCTGCCGTCTACCGGCTGGCCGCCGCCGCCCGCGCAGCCGCCCGGGCAGGCCATGATCTCGACAAATTCGTATTTGACCTCGCCGCGGCGGATTGCTTGTAGCAGGTGGCGCGCATTGGACAGGCCGCTGGCTACGGCGCAGTGTACCGGGGTCCCGGCAAGGTCAAAGGTAGCCTCGCGCCAGCCATGCACCCGGCAGTCCCCGCGCACCTCGCGGAACGCATCGGCAGGCGGGTTCTCGCCGGTTGTGAGGAAGTAGGCAGACCGCAGCGCAGCCTCCATCACACCGCCCGTTGCGCCGAAGATCACGCCGGCACCTGTGCCGTCTCCCAGCGGGGTGTCGAACGGCGACTCCTCCAGATGGGGCACGTCGATATGCTCAGCGCGCGCCATGCGGGCAAATTCGCGCGTGGTGAGAACAAGGTCAACGTCGTTTCCGGCATCCGGCACGGATTGCATGCCGGGCAGTTCGCATTCGGCTTTCTTTGCCACACAGGGCATGATGGAGATGCTGAAAATATCCTTGGGATCACAGCCCAGCCGCTGGGCGAGCCAGGTTTTCGCCACTGCGCCGAACATCTGCTGCGGCGACTTGGCAGTGGACAGACGGCCGGTCAGATCCGGATACTGGGATTTGAGGAACCGTACCCAGCCCGGGCAGCAGGAAGTGAACATGGGCAGGTCGGCAAGGTCGCCCGCCTGCAGGCGGTGCAGCAGTTCAGTGCCTTCCTCCATGATAGTCAGGTCGGCAGAAAAGGTCGTATCATATACGTAATCCGCGCCCATCTGGCGCAGGGCAGTCACAAGCTGCCCGACCGTTGCAGCGCCGCTGTCCATGCCGAATGCCTCGCCCCACGCGGTGCGTACAGCGGGCGCGATCTGGACAACGGTCACCTTGCCCGGTGCCGCCAGCGCGGAGAACGCCCTGGCGGTGTCGTCCCGCTCGCGCAGCGCGCCGGTAGGACAGTGGGTGATGCACTGGCCGCACAGAGAACAGTCGGACTCCTTGATGAAACGGTTGCCCGAAACGTCGATCGTGGTGCGCGAGCCTGATCCGCTCACATCCCATACGGAGAGCGACTGGACCTTGTCGCATACCTGCACGCAGCGCATGCACTTGATGCACTTGTTGACATCGCGGTAGAGTGGGAAGGTGGTCGTCCAGGTCGCCTTTTTGCCCTGCGCAAGATCGGAGGGGTAGGGGATGTTCAGCACGCCCAGATCGTTTGCCACCTTCTGCAGCTGGCAGGTGCCCGAGCGGACACAGGTGGCGCATTTGTTGTCATGCTGGGACAGGATCAGCTCGACGTTGGTTCGGCGCGCCTCGCGTACACGCGGGGAATTGGTATGGATCACCATGCCTTCGCCGACCACATTGTTGCAGGAGGGCACCAGCTTGCCTTCCCCCTCGATCTCAACACAGCACACGCGGCACGCGGAGATTTCGTTGAGATCCTTCAGATAACACAGGTTGGGGATCTCGATCCCGGCCGAGGCGGCGGCCTCCATGATGGTCGTGCCTTCGGGCACAGAGACCGGCACATCGTTGATCATTACATTTACCATTTGGAAGACCGCCCTCCTTTGAAGATTCCGTAGCCGAAGTGGTCGCACCGCAGGCAGCGGGAGGTTTCCTGATGGGCCTCCTCCTCGGTCATGCCGCATTTGACCAGATCGAAGTTCTGCAGACATTCGTCCACCGGACGGTTGCGCAGTTCGACGCGGCCGCAGGCCGGGGAGTTGGTCAGGTGCGGCGCAGGGATGTCCACGTCAAACTCGATCAGATGATGGAAACCGAGGTGCGTGTCGATATTGGCGGCCGCAACCTTGCCCGCCGCGACCGCGCGGATGACGGTCGCCGGGCCGGTGACTGCGTCGCCGCCGGCAAATACATGCGGGGTGTTGGGGACAAAGGCGTCGGATTCCGCCTGGATCTTGCCGCGTACAACCGGTGTGACCTGCTCAAAGGGTTGGGAGTCGATCGACTGGCCGATCGCGACAATGACAATATCGCACGGGGTGCGAAGCGGTGGGGATGCGGCATCCCGCGGGCGCGGGCGGCCGTCCGAACCGTAATCCCCGATAATCTGCGGCCGGGTCCACAGCGCGGCGACGCAGCCGTTTTCGTCCGCTTCCACATGGTCGGGGGCCTGCAGGGACAGGATCTGGCAGCCCTCGCTCTGCGCGTCCTCGATCTCCTCGCTCAGCGCGGTCATATCCTCGATACGGCGGCGGTATACACAGGTTACGGACTGCGCTCCCAGACGGATCGAGGTGCGGCTGGCGTCCATCGCGACGTTGCCGCCGCCGATCACGCATACGCGTTTGCCGCGGAAGTCCGGCACATGCCCCTCGCCGATATCGCGCAGCAGCTGTACGGCGGAGTATACGCCCTCGCTGTCCTCGCCTTCTATGCCGATCTTCTTGTCGTTGTGCGCACCGATGGCGATATAAACCGCGTCAAAGCGGTTTTCAAACTCGGAGAACGGGATGTCCTTGCCGATCGCAACGCCGGTATGTACCTCGATGCCGGTGGACAGGATGAATTCGATATCCGCGTCCAGCTTTTCGGGCGGCAGGCGGTAGTCCGGAATGCCGTAGCGCAGCATGCCGCCGAGCTTGGGACGCTGGTCGTACACGACGACCTTGTGTCCCATCAGGGACAGGAAATAAGCGGCAGACAGGCCGCAGGGGCCGCCGCCGATCACGCCGACCGTTTTGCCGGTCGGCTCTGCGCAGGGCGGGGCGGTCCAGTCGGTCGCATGATCGCATGCGTACCGCTTGATGCCGCAGATGTTGACGGCGTCGTCCACCATGCGGCGGCGGCAGCGCGCTTCGCACGGATGCTCGCACACATAGCCGCATACGGTGGGGAAGGGATTGTCCTTACGGATCAGGCGCACCGCGTCATTATAGCGCCCGGCGCGCGCCAGCGCGATATAGCCCGGGATATCCACCCCGGCCGGGCAGAGCGCCACACAGGGTACGGGCTGGTTCAGGCCGAACAGGCAGCGGCCGTGCTCAACGTGCGAGATATAATCCTCGCGGAAACCCTGTACGCCCTGGAGCACCATGCGCGCGGCTTCGTAACCGATCGCACAGTCCGCCGTGTCCTGGATGACGCGCGCGGTTTTTTCGATCAGGTCGATTGTGTCAAGCGAGGCGGTCGAGTCCAACACATCCTCCAGCAAGGTGGTGAGCTGCCCCAGGCCGATGCGGCAGGGGACACATTTTCCACAGGTTTGCGCGTGGCATAGGCGCAAAAAAGACAACGCCATATCAACCGGGCAAAGGCCCGGCGGGCTGGCGCTGATGCGGTGTTCGACGTCACGGTACAGGCTTTCAACAACTTTTTGTGCCCGCCCCGGCGTCTCGATGGACAAGCGGCTCAAGGGGGGACCCTCCTTTAATAAACAGATTATTATAATAATAATACAAATTGGATGAAAGGTCAATTATTATTCGTGTAAATACGATACTAATACAGCATATTTCACAAAAATGGTGGAATATATCCATGGATTGAGACGGTGTGGGATCCGGTCCCTATGTGCTTTGGAAAGCAGGAAACAAAAAAATCCGCCGTTCTTAAGAACGACGGATTCTGGTCCGAGTGACAGGACTTGAACCTGCGGCCTCTTGACCCCCAGTCAAGCACGCTACCAGCTGCGCTACACCCGGATAAATATGGATCCTGCAAAACCAAACCAGATGGGCATTTGCAGGGGATTGTCTAGGAAATCCTCACTTTACCATGCAGTAAAGTGAGGATTCGTGGTGGACCTGAAGAGATTCGAACTCTCGACCTCTCGGATGCGAACCGAACGCTCTCCCAACTGAGCTACAGGCCCGGATATTTAGATAAACAACAACTTTTTGTTGCAATCAAGTGGTTCCAAACTGCCCTTGACAAGTAATAATTATACATGTAGAATAGAGCCATGTCAAGCATTTTTTTGATGCGGGACTGAAAAAATGCGTGCATCAGCCAGATGCGCCAAAAGGAGAATGAAAAAATGAAAAACAGCGAAAAGACAATGGAAAAAATCGTCGCCCTGTGCAAGGGCCGTGGCTTCGTGTATTCCGGCTCGGAGATCTACGGCGGCCTTGCCAACACTTGGGACTACGGCCCGCTCGGTGTTGAATTCAAGAATAACGTCAAGGACGCGTGGCGCAAGAAGTTCGTACAGGAGAGCCCCTATAACGTCGGACTGGACGCGGCTATTCTGATGAACCCGACCACTTGGGTCGCCTCCGGCCATGTCGGCGGTTTTTCCGACCCGCTGATGGACTGCAAGGACTGCAAGACCCGTCACCGTGCCGACCAGCTGATCGAGGACGCAACCGGCGAAAACCCGGCAGGCTGGACCAACGAGCAGATGAAGGCCTATATCGATGAGCACCAGATCGCTTGCCCGAACTGTGGCGGCCACAACTTTACCGATATCCGCCAGTTCAACTTGATGTTCAAGACCTATCAGGGCGTGACCGAGAATGCCAAGAACGAGATCTATCTCCGCCCGGAGACCGCGCAAGGCATTTTCGTTAACTTCCAGAACATCCAGCGCACGACCCGCAAGAAGATCCCGTTCGGCGTCGGCCAGGTGGGCAAGTCCTTCCGCAATGAGATCACGCCCGGCAACTTCACCTTCCGCACCCGCGAGTTTGAACAGATGGAACTCGAGTTCTTCTGCAAGCCCGGCACCGACCTTGAGTGGTTCAAGTACTGGAAGGACTATTGCCACAACTGGCTGCTGTCCCTTGGCATGAAGGACGAGAACCTGCGCCTGCGCGACCACGATCCGGAGGAGCTTTCCCACTACTCCAACGCGACCACGGACATTGAGTTCCTGTTCCCGTTCGGCTGGGGCGAGCTGTGGGGCATTGCCGACCGCACGGACTTCGACCTGACCCAGCATCAGAACACCTCGGGCGTTTCCATGGAATACTTCGATCAGGAAGCAAACGAGAAGTATATCCCGTACGTCATCGAGCCGTCGCTTGGCGCGGACCGCGTGGCGCTCGCTTTCCTGTGCGATGCATACGACGAGGAGGTCGTCGGCCAGGACAAGAACGGCAAGGACGATGTCCGCACCGTGCTGCGCCTGCATCCGGCGCTCGCGCCGTTCAAGGCTGCGGTGCTGCCGCTGTCCAAGAAGCTGTCTGACAAGGCGATGCCCATCTGGGAGACCCTGTCCAAGCAGTTCTCGGTTGACTTTGATGACGCGGGCTCGATCGGCAAGCGCTACCGCCGCGAGGACGAGATCGGCACCCCGTTCTGCGTAACGGTCGACTTTGAGACCGAGCAGGATGGCTGCGTCACCGTGCGCGACCGCGACACGATGGAGCAGGAGCGCATCAAGATCGAGGATGTTGCCGGCTATATCGCAAAGCGCATCGCGTTCTGATTTCCTGTCTTTCCGCACAAATAAACAAGCTCCTCCGAATACCGGAGGAGCTTTTGTTTGGTTTTTCTCACAGGAAACGGCAGCGCAGGCTGCCCGCCGTGCATCGGATGGGACGGAAGGAAAAACACCATGTCAGGCCAGAACCGTATATCATCGCACAAAAAAGCCCCGCCCTGCCGATGCAGCCCAATTAGTAACCTGCACGACTCGGCAGGTGGGTTTTCTGTTTGGCATGTCTGCGCTTCCAACGTCCGTGTATACCCGGGAGGCCTGCTGCTCAATGCCAAAACTTTCCGAAATCCCGTACTAAAAATGTGGGTTAAAAAGGGGCTGCTGTCGTACAGGGCAGGGATTCCTGCATCCAAAACAGGGTTTCAGATGAATGGTCTGCCCGCGCTTTCGCGCGGATAAATCCTGCTCCGGCAAAAAGATCCTTTGGGAACTTTTTGCCTTACTTACCTAAAATGTGATGCATGATTCCGGTTTTATGGGTTCGCGGATCGCCGCAAACTTCCGATTGCATGCGTATTGCATACAAAAACATGCAGTCACCTGCTGCGTGGGGGAAGGGGAATTATTCATCCTCTTCGGCTTCCGCGCGCTCCATGACGATGTCGAACACTGCGTCTGCGATCTCGTCGTCCTCAACCGCCTCCAGCAGTTCTTCACCGTTCTCCTCAACGATCTGCATGATGACGACCTCCGCGTCCTCTTCCAGCGAAAGTTCCGCCGGGATAAACGCCAGATAAGTCACACCCTCATACTCGACCGTGTCGATGTGTTCAAACTCAACCTCGTTGCCGTCCTCGTCGATCAGGGTGACAAAATTGTTGCCGTACTCTTCGCTCATGGGTCCGGCCCTCCTTATGCGCTCTGTAAAAATCGGGCAGGGATATTTCCCTTCCCACATAAAGCATAACAAATTGCGTCCGTTTTGTAAAGCCCAATTATCCGGGCGGGGACACTGTCATAGTATGCCGTCCATGCGAAATATCATACCAGCGAAAAACAGATAAATAAAGCCTTGACTTTTGCTGCGGTTTCTGTTATAGTATCACAAGTAACAAAGAAGAAGGCAGCGTCCTCACCCGCAGCGCATGAGCAAACGGGTCAATAAAGCACTCAGCCGCCGGCGCGGCTGTGCGTTTTAATGCATTGGAAGGACAGCCTGTTTTGGCCGGTCCTTTTTCTTTTTGTCTTAACCTATTTACCGTTTGGAGGTGCTTACCAATCAGCAGCATGGAACATCAGATCAACGACGAGATCCGCGACAAGGAAGTCCGTCTGATCAACAGCGACGGGGAACAGCTTGGTATCGTCCCCATCCAGCAGGCGCAGGATATTGCGATCCAGAAGGGCATGGATCTGGTTAAGATCGCCCCGCAGGCCAAGCCGCCTGTCTGCAAAATCATGGACTATGGCAAATTCCGTTTCGAGCAGGCAAAGCGCGAAAAGGAAGCGCGTAAAAATCAGCGCGTCGTGGAGATCAAAGAGATTCGCCTGACCCCCAATATTGATATCGGCGACCTGAATACCAAGGTGAAGAATGCCTGCCGCTTCCTCAAGGACGGCGATAAGGTCAAGGTTTCCGTCCGCTTCCGCGGCCGTGAGGTTACGCATGCGTCGCTTGGTCAGGATCTGCTCCATCGCTTTGCAGAGCTGTGCGCGGAATGCAGCACGGTGGAAAAGCAGCCCAAGCTCGAAGGCCGCCAGATGCTTATGTTCCTGGCGCCTGTAAAGGACAAGTAAACAAAAGCGCGCCTGCCGCGCAAATTCAGAGAGGAGAAACCCTTATGCCTAAGATCAAAACGCACAGCGGTGCAAAGAAAAGATTTACCGTTACCAAAAACGGCAAGTTCAAGCGCGGCCATGTTGGCAAGCGCCACCTGCTCAATGGCCATGGCAAGACGACCAAGCTCAAGCGCCACCTCCGCAAGGAAGGCTTTGCGGATTCTACCAATGTAGCGCAGCTCAAGCGTCTGCTGCCGTACAAGTAATCAGAACATTATCTTTTATATAGGAGGCAATTACAATGGCAAGAGTTAAGGGCGCAATGATGACGCGCAAAAGAAGAAAGAAGATCCTGGGGCGCGCCAAGGGCTACTGGGGCGCCAAGTCTACGCACTACCGCGTAGCTAACCAGGCGGTTATGAAGAGCCTGAAGTACGCTTATATTGGCCGTAAGCACAAGAAGCGTGACTTCCGCCGCCTGTGGATCACCCGTATCTCGGCAGCTGCCAAGTCCTGCGGCATCAACTACAGCCGCTTCATGAACGGCCTGAAGAAGGCTGGCATCGACCTCAACCGCAAGATGCTCGCTGACCTGGCTGTAAACGATAAGGCTGCTTTTGCGGCGCTGGCAGAAAAGGCCAAGGCTGCGCTTTAATCAAATTGCAAACCGTTTTTGCATAGTATCGCTACAGGCCTGTCCGGCTGTTCCGGACAGGCCTGTTTTTTTCTGTTTCCTGACCGGGTAATTTGTGTTATACTGGTAACAGAACAAGTGAAAGGTGGTTATTATATGCAGCAGCCGATCCGAATTATTTCCAAGGCCAACAGGCGTCTCTACGCGGATGCAATTCCCGGCCATTTCGCGACCAACCATTCGCATATCAATTATTATATTGATATGTCAGAGCTCAAGCATAACCTCAGCCTGGCGCTTGAGGCGGCGCGCAGCATTGCGTTCCACTTTTCCGTGGTCAGCGTGGACACGATCCTGTGCCTTGAGGGTACGGAATACATTGGAGCCTTTGTAGCACGCGAACTGTCCAATGTCGGCTTGGGCGGCATGAACTCGGGAAAGGACATCTATCTCATCGAACCGGATAACAATGTCAACGGCCAGTTCATGTTTGCGGACAACCTGCGCCACATGATTGACAATCTTAATGTGCTCATCCTCGTCAACACCGCATCGACCGGACAAACTCTATCGCAGGCGCGTGAGTGCGTGGAATATTACAACGGCCGTGTGGCAGGGTATTCTGCGCTGTTTTCCAACATCTCCGAGATGGATGGCAAGCCGGTCGTCAGCCTGTTTTCAGGCGCCGACTTCCCGCACTATAAGAATTTTGTGCGCGGTAAAAATTGCCCGGCCTGTGCAGCAGGCACGCCGCTGGACGCAATCGTCACCCCGCGGGGCTATACCAAGCTGTAACAATGTACCGGAAAGCAGGGCCGGAGGATTGTGCAGATGTATATCAGCTGATCTGTCAGCTGGAGGGGGTGCAGCTTCCATATAGAGCTTTTTCTGCTGCTTACCGCAGTCAAATGGATGACAGCCGCTATTACTGCCTGGTGTATGAGCTGGGTGGGGAGATTGCCGGTGTATTAAATCTGCGGTTTGAATTGCAGCTGCACCATGCTGCCTGTATTGCGGAAATCACGGAGTTTGCCGTTGATGCTGCGCATAGGCAGCAGGGGATCGGCAGTAAAATGTTTTCTGAAGCGTGCAGGATTGCAGCGGAGCGGGGCTGCATACAAATTGAGGCGGCCAGCAACCAGCTCCGGAAAGAAGCGCATCGCTTTTATACACGCGAGGACATGAGCTGCCTGCATCTCAAATTCTCCAAATCCCTGAGCAGGGAAAATGCGGTGGGCAACCGAATCGACAGATGATATGCGCAGATAAACCGGAAAACATCCGCCGGAAAGCTCAGCTTTCCGGCGGATGTTTTTGACATCGCTGCCGCGCGCAGCATCCGCGGCGCGGGCAGGCCGCATGCTTTTCACACACCTGCACGTCGCCGCCCTCGATGCGGAGCATCTTACCGTTTACGATGCAGTCTGCGAGCTTGCGCCGCGCGGCGATGTACATCGCCTGCACGGTCGTGCGCGCCACGCCCATCTGGGCGGCCGCCTGTTCCTGCTGCAGGCCCTCGAGGTCGATCAGGCGGACGGCCTCGTATTCATCCAGGCCAAGGGTGACGGCCTCGCCTGCGCAGCCCGCGCCGCGCGGCCCGAACTCGCGGCAGGCGGGCAGGCCGCACACCCTGCGGCATTTTTTCGGTCTGGGCATGGATCAGCCGTGGCAGTGGCCGCCGCAGGCGTGATCCCCGTGGGATGCGCAGTCGTGCCCCTCGCCGTGGTGTTCATGATGGCTGCACTGGACATCCGGGTTGTATGCCAGCGTGCCGGACAGGAAAGCCTCGACCGCCTGGTCTGCGCTGCCCTGCACACCGCCCAGCAGGCGGATGTCCGCCTCTGCCAGCGCGGCCTGCGCTCCGCCGCCGATACCGCCGCAGATCAGCGTATCCACGCCCTGCGCCGCGAGAAAGCCCGCGAGCGCACCGTGGCCGCTGCCATTCGTGTCCACGATCTGCGAAGAGAGTATCTTCCCGTCCTTCGCCTCATATATTTTGAACTGGGCGGTGTGTCCGAAATGCTGGAATACCTGCCCGTCCTCATAAGTGACTGCGATCTTCATACCAAACGCCTCCGTTTTGTTTTTTTGGCATATGCCGTTTATATGTATATGATAACACATTTTCGGCATATGTCAATAATGTAAAACGGAATATGCCTGCACGGGAGAAACAAGCGGTCAGGCGGTAAACAGCTGCGCCCAGTAGGCTGTACCGTTGATCACTGTGTAGCCTACGCCGATGGTGGTGTAATTCGCGTTCAGGATGTTCGCACGGTGTCCAGACGAATTCATCCACGCGTTCATGACCTGCTGCGGAGTGGTCCGGCCGTATGCAATGTTTTCACCAGCGGTGCGGTAGGATACGCCTGCCTCGGTCAGCGCGGTCGAGAAGGACGAGCCATTTGGACGCGTGTGCGAGAATGACTGCGCAGTCTCCTTTGCGCGCACCAGCGCCGCCTGCTGGACCTTGGTATCCACTGTCAACGCGGACAGGCCGTATTTTGCGCGCTCTGCATTGACCAGTGCAGCGACCTGCGAAGCAAAGTCGCCCTGCATCGAGCCTGTATTATCCTCCGGGGTCTGATCCGTACCGTTATCCGGCGTCTCGTCCGGACGGCTGCCCTCCGGCAGCTGGGGCGTGTTGTCCGGGGTCTCTTCCGGGTGCTCCTCGGGGAGCTCGGGCGTTTCCTCTTCCTCCGGTATTTCCTCAGGCGTCTCGTCCGGGTGTTCCTCGGGGAGTTCGGGCGTTCCATCTTCCTCCGGTTTTTCCTCCGGGGACTCCGGCTGCTGATCCGGCATTTCGTCCGGTGTTTCTTCCGGGAGCTCCTCGGGAAGTTCCGGGGTCTCATCCGGTTTGGTCTCCGGCTTCAGGGACGGGATATCCCAGTCCGGGAAGCAGGCCGAGAAGTCAAACTTCTCCATCAGCTTCTGGATCAGTTGCTGCCGCGCCTGCGAGGTGATCGACGTAGGGATGTTAAGCTTTACCGTATGGACATTCGCCGCTCCGGCGGACGCAGTGGCGGTAATGGTAAGCGCCAGCGCCAGCGGCACGATTTTCTTGAGTTGCATGCTTTTTGACCTCCTTGATTTTCGTGGATCGAAATGCTTTGTTTTCTCCACGAACCAGAGTATAGCGCGTTTTGTAACCGTTTTGCAATGGAAATGCCTGCTCTCACCGCCAGGATACAGCAAAAACCGACTGGAAAAGGGATTTTCCGGCCGGTTTTCCCGTTTTTACGCGTATTTTTCGATCGCATACAGATTGTTCAGCACAAGCCAGAGTTGCGGGAACCAGCGCATGATGTTCCAGACGCTCACCCCGTGCAGCCGGTATTCGCCCGCGAGCGCCAGCTTGGCGCGGATCGAGCGTGCATCCTCAAACCACACCTCATGCTCGGCCCGGTCGCGCCAGTAGTTGTAGTGCGGCGACTGTGCCGTTTCGTCGTACTGGATGGGTGCGCCGACCTGGATCGCCTGCTCGACGGCCTGCACGTTCCCGATCGTCCGGGCACGCGACTGGCCGCGGATAAAGGGGAGCGTCCAGTCATAGCCGTAGTTCGGGATACCCAGGAAGATCTTTTCGGACGGGATGACCGAGGTAGCATACCGCACGACCTGTGCGACCTTGTCGAGCGGCGCAACCGCCATCGGTTCAGACAGGGCGTAGCCCCATTCATACGTCATGAGCAGCACGTAATCCGCTGCTGCGCTCATTGCGCGGTAGTCATGCGCCTCGTACAGCAGGCCGCGCTGTCCGGCCGAGGTTTTGGGCGCAAGCGCAACCAGCACGGTGTACCCGGCCGGTTCCAGCCGCGCACGTACATCGCGCACAAAAGCAGCGTAGGCCGCAGCATCCTCCGGCGGGACAAACTCAAAGTCGATATCCACGCCGGCAAATCCCTGTGCTGCGAGGGTTTGCGCCAGATTTTCGACCAGCGCGCTGCGCGAGGCGGTATCCTGAAACAGACGGTGGGCGCGCTCGCCGGAAAACTGGCCGTCCTCGCCCAGCGTGGTCAGCACGAGCAGCGGGCGCACGCCGTACTGCCGTGCCATGCGCGTGAGCAGATCGGCATTCTGCGGCAGAAGACGCCCCATGCTGTCAAAGCCATAGGAGAAAATGGATAAATACGTCAGATAAGGCAGGGTCTTGCGTAGTACACGCACATCAATGTTCGGGTAGGCATAGCCGTTGACCGCGAACGTGCCCAGTTTCGGACCGTAGGACAGCACGAGAGACTGCCCGGGATAGATACGGTCGGTGCCGCCCAGCTGTGGATTGTTCTGCCAGAGGGCGAGCACAGTCGTGCCGTTCCGCGCAGCGATATCGCCCAGCGTATCGCCCCGTTTGACGGTGTAGGTCTGTGTGGGCTGGGGGATGACGATCGCCTGCCCGGGCGTCAGCCGGTATGGCTCACGCAGCTCGTTCTGCTGGATTAGGAACGGCAGCGGCACGCCATGCATCTGCGCGATCCGGTAGAGCGAGTCACCCGGCTGTACGGTATGTATCACCATAGAAAAACCACCTTTCCCTGCAATCTATGCGCTGTCCGGCGCAGGTGTGCCGGCGGTGCAGGATACAGGATAGAGGTGCGCTTCAGGCAGGATCGGCATATGAAAAACGCATCGTTTCCGGTGAGTGTGCGCAGGTATACCGCAAGGTATAAATGAAAAACAACAGCCCGCTCTGCGGGCTGTTGTTTTATATCAGTTAATAGCCGAGCGGCTCGCCGATCAGCACGATCTCGCATTTTTCCATGCCGAGCGGCGGCCCCATGTGGATGGCCATTGCCCGGCAGATGCGTTCCGGGCTTTTGCAGTCGTGGCATTTGCCGTCCACAGCACAGGGCGTTTTGACACCCAGACGCTTGGCGTTGAGCGGGGCCGCAATATTACGGGCACGCTCGACCGCGCTTTCCAGATCCGGGCACAGCTTGTTGACGCTGCACACAAAGATGCACCGCTTGGGGCCGAACAGCGTGGCGGAAACGCGGTTGCCCGTGCCGTCGATATTGACGATCTCGCCGGTCTCGCTCAGCGCGTTGGCGGAGGATAAGTAGATGTCCGGCTTTTGGAAATACTCGCCCTTGCGCACCCAGTGCCAGTGCACGGAGGTGCCGTACTGGAACGCCTCGGGGAAACCGAGCGCCTTGAGCGTCATCGAGCCGCCGAGTGAAACGGATTTTCCTTTGCAGGAATCGGTCAGATAGGAGCGGGCCTCCGACGCGGTTGGAAAGTAAGTAAAGCCAAAACCACGCGCCGTAAACGCCTTGCAAATTGCGTCCACGTTCAGCATGCCGCTTTCGAACAGGGAAAGCAGCGCCTCCGGGGAGGAGACCAGCGCATCCGCGCCCGCCTGTTTCAGTTCGTCTGCATCACGGAACCCCCAGGTCACGCCGATCGCAGTCAGGCCTGCGTTTTTTGCCGTCTGCATATCGACCGCGCTGTCGCCGATGTAAAGCGTTGTCGCGGGGTCGCCGTCCAGCTCACGCAGCAGCGCGAGCGTGCTGGTCGGATCGGGCTTGCGCGGGACGTCCGGCCGTTCTCCGTAAGTGACATGCACCAGATCGCCAAAATAATGCCGGATCAGTCCCTTGGCTGCAACATCGTACTTGTTGGAAAGGACGCCGACTGCAACGCCCTCCTTGCGCAGCTTTTTCAGCAGGGGCAGGATACCGTCATACGGTTGCGTGCGGTTCATCATGCGCTCATTGTAGGCGGTACGGAACTCGTCCAGGCAGATGTCCACCATCGCTTCGGTGCGCTTGTTTTCCGGGATGCACTGCTCGATCAGCCGGCGTACACCGTTGCCGACACGCTGGCGGGTCTGCTCTTCGGTTACGGCTGGGAACCCCCGGCGCATGACCGCACAGTTAACGCTGTCGCACAAATCACCCAGTGTGTTGAGCAGGGTGCCGTCCAGATCAAAAATTGCCGTTTTGATTTTCATGCTATCGCTATCCTTTATCTTGTCGCTAATGGGTCGTATGGCTTTGCAGGGAATAAGTTTAACGCATATAGGTTTTCGTGATCTCGCCCAGCATGGCGGAAACCGTGGGGTTGAGCGCCTCCTTGCGCACGCGCCAGCGCCAGTTCTTGCCGCCGATAGTCGCAGGCGTATTCATGCGCGCATCCGCGCCGAGTGAGAGCAGGTCCTGCAGAGTAGTCATCGTGATGCGCGCAGGGGACGCCCACACGCTCTTGATCGCGCTCCAGCCCATGGCCTCGCTGTGCGAAGTACGCAGATACCGGTAGGCGAACTGCTTTTCCGGCTCGGTGCAGATGTCCATGATCTGCTCGCACACGGTCTGCGAATCGTGGGTGGAGGTGTAAACAATGCTGTTCGGCACATAGTTGTGCGGCAGGTGCTCGTTGTC
>DXFS01000012.1 GCA_019114345.1 Candidatus Agathobaculum pullistercoris
TGCGACTGATTGGCGTGGACGGCTCGTCCATGTACCCGACACTGCAGGATCGCAGCATTATGCTGGTAAGCGACTTGAACTATACGCCGGAAAAGGGAGATATCGTGGTGCTTCGCAAAGAAGGGTTCTACAATGACCAGCCGATCGTGAAGCGGATTATTGCGACCGGCGGCGATACGATCGATATCGATCCGGTTACGGGCGATGTACTCGTCAACGGCGAGGTGCTCGATGAGCCGTATATCGCGGAAAAGATCAATACACTGGAAAAAATGGGCGATATGACCTATCCGCAGACTGTGCCAGAGGGCTGCGTGTTCGTTATGGGTGATAACCGCAACTATTCGACCGACAGCCGCTGGTCGCAGCTCGGCATGGTGGATGAGCGGTATATCCTGGGGCATGTGCTGAGCGTGGTGTATCCGTTCAGCGAGTTCGGATCGGTGGCGTAAAATGAATATTCAGTGGTATCCCGGACATATGACAAAAACCCGCCGGCAGATGGCGGAATATATCAAGCAGGTAGACGCAGTCTGCGAGGTGGTGGACGCGCGCATCCCGCAGGTGTCGCGCAACCCGGATATGGATGAGATCGCCGCGGGCAAGCCGCGGCTGATGATACTCAACCGCATCGATCTGGCCGACCCTAAGGTGACCGCGGCATGGGCGAAGCATTTCCGTGCGCAGGGGATGGCGGTCATTGAGACCGACAGCCGCGCGGGCACAGGCACACAGGCGTTTTCGAACGCGGTGC
This sequence comes from Candidatus Agathobaculum pullistercoris, assembly GCA_019114345.1. GTDB lineage: Bacteria > Bacillota > Clostridia > Oscillospirales > Butyricicoccaceae > Agathobaculum > Agathobaculum pullistercoris. The sequence goes on from DXFS01000012.1 coordinate 755, forward strand.
GCACGCTGCTAGCGGATAAAATCGCCCAGTGGAACGAAAAGGGCCTTGTGGGCAAGGCGGTGCGCGTGATGGTGGTCGGCATTCCGAACGTGGGAAAGTCCACCTTCATTAACCGCATCATTGGGCGCAAGTCTGCCAAAGCGGCGGACAAACCGGGTGTGACGCGCGGCAGCCAGTGGTTCCGCGTGGACAGCGGTATCGACCTGCTGGACACGCCGGGCATCCTGTGGCCCAAGTTCGACGACGAGCGCGTGGGCATCCTGCTGGCCTGTACGGGCGCGATCAAGGACGATATCCTGGATGTGGAGACGCTCGGCTGCAAGCTGATGGAGCTGCTTGCCGTGCAGGCGCCGCAGGCGATCATTGAGCGCTATGGCGTCACCATCCCGGAGGAGAGCGATTTCCTGGGTTATGACCTGCTGCAGCAGGCGGGCAGGCGGCGCGGCTTTCTGCTGCGCGGCGGCGAGATCGACACCGAGCGCATGGCGCGCATTCTGCTGGACGAGTTCCGCGGGGGCGTGCTGGGGCGGATCACACTAGAAAGCGTCGATTGAAAATCGTATAGGGGACTTCCAAAGTCCCCTATATACGAAAACCGGTTCCGGAGAAACCGGTTTTCGATACCCGAAGGACGCCGCCCAAGGCGGCTGGGTCGGGGTATCCAAAGTCAGGCGCATGTCCTGACTTTGGATGAAAATCCGGATTTCACTTTGTTTCATCCGGATTTTCGATTTTATGGCGCGTTGCAGCGCGCGGGGATTTGATGATATGACATGGGAATTTGAAGAAAAAGCCTGGGCGCAGGGGTATGCGGCGGTGTGCGGTGTGGACGAGGCCGGCCGCGGGCCGGTCGCAGGGCCGGTTTGCGCGGCGGCGGTCATCCTGCCGGGCGGCATCGAGATCGAGGGGTTGAACGACTCTAAAAAGCTCAGCGAGAAAAAACGCGAGCAGCTGTTTGAGGTCATTACCGGGAAAGCTCTTGCGTGGTCGGTGTCGCTTGTGGACGAAAAGACCATCGACGAGATCAACATCTTGCAGGCAACCTACCGCGCCATGCGGCAGGCGGTCGAGGGGCTGACCAGCCCGGCGGATTTTGTCTACGTCGACGGCAACCGGTCGGAAGGACTGGATTTGCCGCATGAATGCGTGGTCGCGGGGGACGGGAAGATTCCGTCGGTCGCGGCGGCGTCCATTATAGCCAAGGTGACAAGGGATCGTCTGATGCGGCAGTTTGCTGAACGGTATCCGGAATATGGGTTTGAAAAACACAAGGGCTACGAGACCAAGGCGCACGATGAGGCGCTTCTCGCGCACGGGCCGTGCCCCATCCACCGGATGACTTTCCTCAAAAAGTTTTATGAAAAACACCCGGACGCGCCGCGATGAAGGGGGCATGGGGCGAGGCGGCCGCGCGCGGCTATCTGACGCGCGCAGGCTATCGGATCGTGGACTGCAATTTCCGCACCCGCTTCGGGGAGATCGACATTATCGCGCAGGCCGGGGAATATCTTGTATTTATCGAGGTCAAAACGCGGAAAAATGACCGCTTTGCCACAGCACGCGAGGCGGTCACACCCCAAAAGCAGGCGCGCATCCGTGCCGCGGCAGAGGAGTGGCTGCAGGCCAATCATCCTGTATCGCTGCAGCCGCGTTTTGACGTGATTGAGGTATACGGCGAGGAGGGCGCGCCCCTCCCGCCGCGTATTAACCATCTGGAGAACGCCTTTGGAGGGTGAGGATGAACCTGTTTGACCTGCACTGCGACACCCTGTACGAATGCTGCGAGACCGGCAAACACCTGCGGGAAAACGACCTGCATGTGAACCGCGCCGCCGCGCAGCGGTATGACCACTACGCGCAGTTTTTCGCCCTGTTCTGCGGTACGCGGGCACCGTCCGCGGAACTGGCAAAGGGACGGGACTGCCTGCTGGACCTGCCGGCAGATGCGCGGCTGGAGCACATGCTGGCGACCGCACAGCATGAGTTTGCGGCAAATGCCGACTGGCTCGCATTCTGTACAACGGCAGACGACCTGGATGCAGCGGCGCAGGCAGGGAAAACGGCGGCGTTTTTATCCGTCGAGGGGGCGGAGTTGCTGCCTGACCGGCCGGATGCGCTCGATTATGCATATAACCAAGGCATCCGCATGATTACATTGACGTGGAATTACCGCAGCCGCTACGGCTGCCCGGCGGTGATCAATCAGGAGGAGGGACTGACCGCGGCGGGAAAACAGCTTGTACAGGACTGCGCGCGCAAGGGCATCATCATCGATGTGTCGCATCTGTCCGAAAAAGGATTTTGGGATGTGTGCGAGACGATTGATGGCCCGTTTGTCGCTTCCCACAGCGATTCCCGCGCGCTGTGCCGCCATCCGCGCAACCTGACCGACCGGCAGTTTGCCGAGATCGCGCAGCGAAAGGGGTTGGTCGGTGTCAACCTGTATACGCCTTTTCTGGTGCGGCAGAGCGATTCTGTGCTCGACGACGCGATCGACCATATCGAGCATTTTCTTGGAATGTACGGTGAAAGCACGATCGCTCTGGGCTGCGACTTCGACGGCTGCGACGTGCTGCCCGCTGGAATTGACGGGCTGGGGGATATATACCGGCTGGCTGACCGTATGCTGTCGCTCGGTTATACCGAGCGCGCGGTAAATGGGCTGTTTTATGACAATGCAGCGGCATTCGTGCAAAAAATGCTTGGATGACTGCAGAAGGGGGATATGGCATGCGTACGGCGGTTTATGCGCTTTTTACCAGATGGAGCATGTTTTTTGCGGTGGTGACGCTGGCAAGCAGCGCTTTACAGCTGGTGCAGGGCGATGATGCGGACACCAATTCACATATTCTGAACCGTGCGGCGATCTGCCTGATTGTTGCATTCATGACAATCATACTCGAACGGCTGCGGCTGAAAAGCCGGGTCTTGTCCGCGCTTGTGGGCTATCTGCTGACCATGGCGGCGGCGTTTGCCTATGTTGGATTGGTCAGCCTGTTTGACCCAGTCACGCCGCACAGCCTGTTCGTGTTTTTCTGTAACTTTACCGCGATCGCAGTCATATATATTGCGGTCGAAGAGGCAGTGGACTGGTGCCGGCGCCGCAGGACACGGCAGAAAGAGCAATCGTAGGCTTCGTGCCGCAAGGTGCGTTAAAGATAGAAAAAACGCTGTAGCGTGAGCCGCAGCGAACCGGAGGTTTTTATGGAATATGTAAGCACAAGGGATAAATCCCGCAAGGTTTCCGCGTCCTACGCGATCGCAAACGGCATCGCACCGGACGGCGGCCTGTACTGCCCGACGTCTTTCCCCGCGCTGACCGCGGAAGACTGGCATGCGCTGGCAAACCTGGATTACAAGGGCCGCTCGGCGCTCGTCCTCGGCAAGTTCCTGACCGATTTCTCGGGCGAGGAGCTGGCGGACTATGCGGCAAAGGCGTATGCGGACAACAAGTTCGGCGGGGCGGACACCGCGCCGGTCGTGGCGCTCGGCGGGGGCAAGCACATGCTCGAGCTGTGGCACGGCCCGACCTGCGCGTTCAAGGATATGGCGCTGCAGATGCTGCCGCACCTGCTGACCGCCTCGCTCCGCAAGACGGGCGAGACGCGCACGGCGTGCATCCTGGTCGCCACCTCGGGCGACACGGGCAAGGCTGCGCTCGACGGGTTCCATGATGTCGAGGGCACCAAGATCATGGTTTACTACCCGGTGGACGGCGTTTCCCCCATGCAGAAGCTGCAAATGGTGACGCAGGAGGGCAAAAACGTCGAGGTCGTCGCCATCCGCGGCAATTTTGACGACGCGCAGAGCGCGGTCAAGCGCATCTTCACAGACGAAACCGTGCGCGAGGGGCTTGACAAGGATGGTATGATGTTATCGTCAGCCAATTCCATCAACTGGGGCCGTTTGGCACCGCAGATCGCGTACTATGTTTCCGCGTACTGCGACATGGTAAAGAACGGTGCGGTCAAAATGGGCGGCAAGATCAACATCTGTGTTCCGACCGGCAACTTCGGCAACATCCTCGCGGCGTATATCGCAAAGAAGATGGGCCTGCCGGTGAATAAGCTGATCTGCGCCTCCAACCGCAATAACGTGCTGACCGACTTTTTCAAAAAGAGCGGCAGCTATGATAAGAACCGCGATTTCTACACCACCACTTCGCCTTCGATGGATATTCTGATCTCGTCCAACCTCGAGCGGCTTCTGTTTTTCGCGTCGGATTACGACGACAAGCTGGTCGCGGCACTGATGGAGCAGCTTGCAAAGGGTGGAAGCTATCAGGTGGCAGCCGATGTGTTCGCGAAAATCGAAGCGGACTTCGATGCGGGCTGCTGCGACGATGCTGCGGCTGCGCAGACGATCAGGGAACTGTGGGAAAACGAGCACTACCTGTGCGACACGCACACGGCGGTCGCTGTCCGCGTATACGAGGACTATCGCGCACGCACAGGCGACACGACGCCGGCTGTGATCGCGTCCACGGCTTCGCCGTTCAAATTCTGCCGATCGGTGATTGAGGCGCTCGGCGGCACGCTCGAGAAGGACGACGTGTCCCAGCTGGACGTGCTGACCGGGCTGACAGGCGTACCGGCGCCTGCACCGCTCGCTGCCCTGGCGGGCAAAACACCGCGCTTTGACCGCGTGGTGGACAAGACCGATATCCTCTCGACCGTCGGCCTGCTGAGGGATCTGTAAGCATGGCGCTTTACACGCTGGCAGACCTGCACCTGGCGACAGGTGTCGAAAAGCCGATGGATATTTTCGGCGGCCGCTGGCAGGGCTATACGGACAAGATCGTGACGCGCTGGAAGGCACTCATTGCGCCGGAGGATACAGTTGTACTCGGCGGGGATATCTCGTGGGGCATCAGCCTTGCGGAAGCAAAGGGCGATTTCGCGCTGCTTGAATCGCTGCAGGGTAAAAAGATTATCCTCAAGGGAAACCATGACCTGTGGTGGGAGACTGCGGCAAAAATGCACCGTTTTTTTGATGAAAACGGCTTTACCAGCATGGATTTCCTGCACAACAACTGCTTCTTTTACGGCAAGACCGCCCTGTGCGGCACACGCGGCTGGCCGTTTGAGGAAGACTTCTCCGACCCGCATAATGAGAAGATCTTCCGCCGCGAGATGCTGCGGCTGGAAGCTTCGCTGAAGCTCGGCGCAGCGCAGGATCCGGAGGAGATCATCTGCTTCCTGCATTACCCGCCGCTGTATGCGAACTTCCGCTGCGGCCCGATGATCGAGCTGATGCAGAAGTACGGCGTACGCCGCTGCGTTTACGGGCACCTGCACTCGGACAGCTTGCGCTGGGCGGTTGAGGGCATGCATGAGGGCATCGAGTGGCGGCTGGTTTCGGGCGACCACGTGGATTTTACGCCTGTTTTTTTGAAAAAATAGAAAAAAGTGTGGAAATTCACAAAATAATCTGATAGAATAATTTAGATACCATAGAAGTATTCAAGTAAGGAGTTTGGCAACATGGAACTGAAAAACACGGAAAAGCAGGAGCACAGCGTTGTAGCCCTGACAATCGAGATCACCAAGGCTGAGTTTGAGGCTGCGAAGGACAAGGCTTTCAAGAAAACCGGTAAGAACATTACGGTTCCCGGCTTCCGCAAGGGCCATGCACCGCGCAAGATGATCGAGAAGCTGTATGGCGAGGGCGTGTTCTTTGAAGAGGCTTTCAATATCATATATCCGGATGCCATGGAAATGGCAGTCGAAAAGTCCGGCATCAAGCCGGTCGGCCGTGCGGACGTTGATTTGGGCGACCCGGCGGAAGAGGGCGGCCTGACCATCATTGCCAAGGTTCCGGTCGAGCCGGAAGTTGAACTGGGCGAGTACAAGGGCGTTGAGGTCGAGAAAGAGACTGTCAAGGTGCCGGCGGCGGACGTCAAAGCGGAACTGAACCGTCTGGCACAGCGCAACGCGCGCACTGAAACCGTTGACCGCAAGGCAAAGAAGAACGACACGGTCGATATCGATTTTGAAGGCTTTGTGGATGGTGTTGCTTTCGAGGGCGGCAAGGCGGAGCATCATGCGCTGACGCTGGGCTCGGGTACCTTTATCCCGGGATTTGAGGATCAGCTGATCGGCTGCAAGGCGGGCGATGAGAAGGATGTTGTTGTCACCTTCCCGGAGGAATACCATGCCAAGGAACTGGCCGGCAAGGAAGCTGTGTTCAAGTGCAAGGTCCACAAGGTTGAGGAGACCATCCTGCCTGAGATTGATGACGAGTTCGCCAAGGATGTTTCCGATACCTGCGAGACTCTGGATGACCTGAAGAAGGAGATCACCGAGCGCCTGAAGAAGGAGCGCCAGGAGGCGGCGGACCATGCGTTCGAGGAGAAGGTGCTGGACGCTGTCATTGAGAATATGAAGGCGGACATCCCGCAGGCTATGATCGAGAGCCAGATCGACTCGATCGTACAGGACTTCAGCTACCGTCTCCAGATGCAGGGCATGCAGCTGGATCAGTATCTCAAGATGTCCGGCACGGAGATGGGGGCGTTCCGCGCCATGTTCCGCGAGCAGGCTGAGCACCAGGTAAAGAGCCGCCTGGTACTGGAAAAGGTTGCAGAGCTTGAAAATATCGCAGTTTCCGACACGGAGCTGGAAGAGGAATATGCTAAAATGGCGGAGCAGTATGGCATGGAGGTTGACAAGGTCAAGTCCATTGTCTCTGCTGAAGCGCTGACCGGCGACCTGAAGATCTCGAATGCGCTCGAGTTCCTCAAGAAGAATGCCAAGGTCAAAAAGCCGGCAGCAAAGAAAAAAGCTGCTGACGAAGCAGAGGCAACTGCTGAGACTGCAGAGTAATCTGCAGCCCGTACCTGCAAGCGAAATTTGATATTGTAGCCTGTGTTTTGTACAGGCTGGATAAAAAGCCGCGACGAGTGCGTGGCTTTTTATCCCTGAATAGAGGAATGAAGGAAGGTTGATGATAAGTAAGCCTTCCACACATGGATGCTGCCATTTCGAAAAAGCATGTTTTTTCTGTTAAGGGTGGTATGTTTCCATTTACCTGTTTGAAAGGAGTCTTTCAAGTGAGTTTAGTCCCAATGGTCATTGAGCAGACCGGGCGTGGTGAACGCTCGTTTGATATCTATTCCCGCTTGCTGAACGACCGCATCGTCATGCTCTGCGAAGAAGTCAACGACACGACCGCTTCCCTGGTTGTGGCGCAGCTGCTGTATCTGGAGGCGCAGGATCCGGACAAGGATATCTCGCTCTATATCAACAGCCCCGGTGGTTCTGTAACTGCTGGCATGGCGATTTATGACACGATGAACTATATCAAGTGCGACGTGTCGACCATATGCATCGGCATGGCAGCGTCTATGGGCGCTTTCCTGCTGTCCTCGGGTGCGAAGGGTAAGCGCTATGCATTACCCAATGCGGAAATCATGATCCATCAGCCTTCTGCTGGCACGCAGGGGCAGATCACGGATATGGCGATCCACCTCAAGCGGTTGGAGACCATCAAGAAGCGCATGAACAAGATCCTGTCCGAGAATACCGGCAAGCCGATTGAGGTTGTCACGGCTGATTGTGAGCGCGATAACTTCATGACCGCTGAAGAAGCGCTGGAGTATGGACTGATCGACAAGGTGTTCGACAAGCATTGAGGAGAAACAACACGGCGATATGCTGGATAGAGGTGCTATATGCCGAATTTTGACGATGATAAGATGCTGAAATGTTCGTTCTGCGGAAAGCCCCAGAACCGCGTGCGCAAACTGATCGCCGGTCCCGGAGTGTATATCTGCGACGAGTGCATCGGCGTATGCACCAGCATTTTGGATGATGAGCTGGACTTTGCTCCTGAGGAACATGAGGGTGAGCAGGTGCTCCGTCCGGAGCACCTGCCCACCCCGCAGGAGCTCAAAGCTGTGCTCGATGACTATGTGATTGGACAGGAGCGTGCCAAAATTGCGCTCTCGGTCGCGGTCTATAACCACTATAAGCGCATCTACCACCCGGAGACCGAGGTGGAGCTGCAAAAATCCAATATCCTGATGCTCGGGCCGTCTGGTTCGGGCAAAACCCTGCTCGCTCAGACGCTGGCAAAGACCCTGCAGGTGCCGTTTGCCATTGCGGATGCGACCACGCTGACTGAGGCTGGCTATGTGGGCGAGGACGTGGAAAATATCCTGCTGCGCCTGATCCAGGCGGCGGATTTTGATGTAGAGCTGGCTGAGCACGGCATCATCTATGTCGACGAGATCGACAAGATTGCCCGCAAGAGTGAGAACCCGTCTATCACGCGCGACGTGTCGGGCGAGGGCGTGCAGCAGGCTCTGCTCAAGATGCTCGAAGGCACGACGGCCAATGTGCCGCCCCAGGGCGGCCGCAAGCATCCGCATCAGGAGTTTATTCAGATCGACACGACCAACATCCTGTTTATTTGCGGCGGAGCCTTCGACGGGATCGAGGGTATTATCCAGAAGCGCACGGGCAAGCAGGGCATGGGCTTCGGCTCGGAGGTCAAGAGCCAGCAGGAGGATCAGACTGACCGCCTGCTGGCGCAGATCGAGCCGCATGACCTGATGAAGTACGGCCTGATCCCCGAGCTGATCGGCCGCCTGCCGGCGATCGTATCGCTGGATACACTGGATAAGGAAGCGCTTGTGCGCATTCTGCAGGAGCCGAAGAATGCACTGGTCAAGCAGTACCAGACCCTGCTTGCACTGGACGGTGTTGAACTGGAATTTGAACCTGACGCACTGACCAAGGTCGCGGAGATCGCACTGGAGCGCAAAACCGGCGCACGCGGCCTGCGCGGTGTGCTGGAAAACGTGATGACTGATATCATGTTCCGCATCCCGTCCGATGAGACGGTGAACCGTGTGACAATCACGGCAGATGTTGTGACAGGCAAAGGCGAGCCGCTGATCGGGCATGGCGTGCGCGCTGCGCTGTCGGCACCGAAAAAGCCGGATGAACCTGCAGGTCGCCTGCATCAGCCGAATAAAAGTGCATAACAGGTAAAATGTGCATCAAATGTGGGCGGGACAATGGTTTCGCCCGCATTTTTTGCAATTCTACTGTTTTTTGATGCTTTACAAAAGTCAGAAAATATACTATACTGACGCTATTAGGCAAATGCCTGCATGAGGAGTAGAAATATGAAAGCAATAAACGAAACGACGCTTACCCGCCTGCCGGTACTGCCGCTGCGCGGGCTGACGGCGTTTCCTAATATGATCATTCATTTTGACGTTGGCCGGATGATGTCTATTCGCGCTCTGGAAGCGTCGATGAAAAACGCGCAGCGCCTTTTTCTGACTGCGCAGCGTGAACTGAAAACCGATATACCGACAGCAGATGATCTGTACCAGATTGGAACAGTGTGTGTTGTGCGGCAGATCCTGCGCCTGCCGGGGGATAATATCAGGGTTTTGGTCGAAGGACGGTCGCGTGCGGTTGCTCATCAGTTTACCGTGCCGGAACAGGAAGGCGACTGTATCTATGCTGAGGTTGAGGAACTGGGGGATTATGTGATCGGCGTGACCGAGCGCCGGGCGCAGGCGCTTGTACGCACTGCACAGGAGCGCTTTGCTGAGTATGCACAGAACTCTTCCCGCATTTCTCCGGACATGGAGATGACTGTCGCCGAGGGCGGAGAACCCGGCTGGCTGGCAGACTATATCACGCAGAACCTTCCAGTCGAGGTGGAGGCCAAGCAGGAGATCCTGGAAGAACTGAACGTCACCCGCCGCCTGGCGATGGTAATCCGCCTGCTGGGCGAGGAGACCGAGATCCTTAAGATCGAAAACGAGATCCAGGATGAGCTCAAAACCCAGATGGATAAGAACCAGCGTGAGTACTATCTGCGCGAGCAGATCAAGGTGATCCAGAGCGAGCTCGGGGAACAGGATACCGCTGCGGAGGCGGAAAGCTACCGGAAACGAGTGCTGGATCTGCACCTGCCGCAGGAGTGCGAGGACAAGCTGATCAAAGAAGTGGACCGTTTTGCCAAGCTGGGCGGCTCAAACGCCGAACAGGGCGTGGTGCGCACTTATCTGGATACAGTGCTCGAACTGCCGTGGAACAAAAAAAGCGAGGAGCGGCTTGACCTGGCGGAAGCACAGTCCATTCTCGACCGCGACCACTACGGCCTGAAAAAGGTCAAGGAACGTATTATGGAGTTCCTGGCTGTAAAAACACTTGCTCCCGGTCTTAAGGGACAGGTTCTGTGCCTGGTGGGGCCGCCGGGCGTGGGCAAGACATCGATTGCAAAATCGGTCGCCGAGGCGATGGGGCGTACTTATGCACGCATGAGCTTGGGCGGCGTGCGGGACGAAGCGGATATCCGCGGACACCGCAAGACCTATATTGGGGCAATGCCCGGCCGCATTATCGATGCGCTGCGCCGTGCAGGCACGTCTAATCCGCTCATTCTGCTCGATGAGATTGATAAGATGGGCAACGATTTCCGCGGCGACCCAGCGTCTGCTATGCTTGAGGTGCTGGACACCGAGCAGAACGTCGCCTTTCGCGACCACTATATCGAGCTGCCGTTTGACCTGTCAGACGTGCTGTTTTTGACTACAGCAAACGATCTGTCCACCGTCCCGCGCCCGCTGCTCGACCGTATGGAAGTCATAGAGCTGTCTTCCTATACGGAAGAGGAAAAACGCCAGATTGCATTGCACCATTTGCTGCCCAAGCAGATGAAAAAGCATGGATTGGAAAAGGGACAGCTGGTGCTTTCTGAAAAGATGCTTGGAAAAGTAATTGCGGGATATACGCGCGAGGCAGGTGTACGACGCCTGGAACAGCTGCTTGCGAAACTATGCCGCAAGGCTGCCAAGCATGTGGCAGATGGTGGAAAGCGCCTTACGGTCAGCGAAAAGAACATTGAAGAATTGCTTGGCACTGCTCCGTACAAGGATGACGTAGTCAGCAAAAGAGATGAGGTGGGCATTGTCAACGGCCTTGCGTGGACCAGCGTGGGCGGCGAGATGCTTGAGGTGGAAGTGGCGGTTGTACCTGGCACGGGTAAAATCGAGGTGACCGGCAATCTGGGTAACGTCATGCAGGAGAGTGCCAAGGCGGCAGTGACCTTTGTGCGCTCGCGCGCAACCGAACTGTCGATCGACCCGATGTTCTACAAGGACAATGACCTGCATATCCATTTCCCGGAGGCAGCAGTGCCTAAGGATGGTCCTTCGGCAGGTGTGACCATTACAACCGCGCTTGTCTCTGCGCTGACCGAGGCACCCGTGCGCCATGATGTAGCGATGACCGGTGAGGTCACACTGCGCGGCCGTGTGCTGCCGATCGGCGGCCTGCGTGAAAAGACCATGGCTGCCTACCGCGCAGGCATTAAAACGGTGGTCATCCCGAAGGATAATGAGGCGGACCTGCAGGATATTGAGCCTGTGGTGCGTGAGACCCTTCATTTCGTATCTGCAGCTCGTATGGACACGGTGATGGAAACTGCAATCGACTTTGCAAAGCGGCCCAAAAAGCGCCGCAAATCGTCGGGCAGCAGTCCGGTTGCCCGGAAACGGGATACAGCGTCAACGGCGGTGGTGCAATGAGTATGGAACATGAGTGGAAGGCGCCAAATCTGCATAATGTAGCTTTTCTGCGTTCTGCAGTAAAAGAGAGTGATTTCCCGACTGACAGCCTGCCGCAAATCGTATTTGCGGGCAAATCCAATGTCGGCAAAAGCTCGGTGATCAATAAGCTGCTGAACCGGAGAAATTTTGCGCGTGTCAGCGCCCAGCCAGGTAAAACCATCCATATCAATTATTTTGACATTGACAAGCGGATGTATCTGGTGGATTTGCCGGGATACGGCTATGCGCGTGTATCCAAAGCGGAGCAGCAGCGTTGGGGTACATTGATGGAGACATACTTTGCGCTTGACCTGCTGACACTCGGCATCCAGATCGTGGATATCCGGCACAAGCCAACATGGGATGATGTAACCATGGCGGAGTGGTTCCGCGCATCGGGAAAGCCGTGGGTAATCATTGCCAATAAGCTGGATAAAATCAAGAAAAGCCAGCTGGAAGAAAATCTGGCAGTGATTCGGCAGACGCTTTTGCTACCGGAGGAGGTTCCGGTAATTCCATTTTCTGCCGAAAAAGGATACGGACGCGACCAGGTATTGGCACTTATTTTTGACCACATGAGAAAGGATGACCTGGGATAATGGACTTTTTACGTCGTTTCATGGCGGGACGTTACGGCAATGACCAGCTGAACGCAGCGTTGCTCGTACTCGGCCTGGTTCTGATCGTGATCGAGATGGTTACCGGCTGGGGCTGGATGGGGATGTTTATTCTGGCGCTGCTCATCCTGTGCTACTTTCGTATGTTTTCGCGCAATATTCAGGCCCGTTACGCAGAGAATCAAAAGTTCCTGCGCTGGTGGGGCCCGGTTTCAACGCGCCTGCATAATGCCCGCATGCGGTTCGCTGACCGTAAGACACATCGGTACTTTAAATGCCCCAACTGCAAGCGGCGCCTGCGTGTGCCGCGCGGAAGAGGGAAGATCAATATTACCTGTCCGCACTGCCATACACAGTTTGTGCGCAAGAGTTGAGAGATAAATGTGCATAACACACACGATGGAAGAAGATCATATGAAATTCTTGTGTGTTTTTGCTGATAAAGCATCAAAATGGACTTGCATTTTCCGGAAAAAAAAGTATAATAGAATTACAAATACGACCAGGGGGCGATTCCAATGACCGTTGATCAGTTGATTGGCAAAATCTATAACAAGCTTAGTAAGGCAGATATCGCTGGAACGCAGGGTAAGGTAGCGGTTCAGTTTAATCTCACCGGTAAGGTTACGGGTGTATTTTACATTGAGATCCTGAATGGTGTTCTTTCTGTGATGCCTTATGAGTATATTGACCGTGATGCCTGCGTATCTGGTACGCTGACGAATCTGGAAAAGATCCTGAGTGGTAAAATGGTTCCGCAGGTTGCTCTCGCGGAAGGTAAAATCAAAGTGGAAGGCAATGTCGATAAGGTCATGGTGCTTGCTGAACTGCTGAAGCAGGCCTAATTGAACGGTTACGTAATTTCGCCAATCCCGTCTGCATTTTGCAGACGGGATTTTTTTGTTTTTTTTGAAAAAAGTAGTTGACAAGAGAGGGGAGAGGTAGTATACTAACAAAGCTGTCTCGTGAGACGGCCGGCCGGAAGCCCGGATGAAAAAGAAATTAAAAAAGTACTTGACAAAAGGGTTTCGGTTTGATATACTAAATAAGCTGCTTCTGAGAAGCGGCGGTCAGAAAAAGTTACGAAAATGCTGAGAACTGATAAAAAATCTTTGAAAAAAGATGAAAAAAGTTCTTGACAAACGAAACTTGATCTGATATAATAAATAAGCTGTCACCGAGAAGTAAAGAGTTCGAAAGAACTTGGTAAACTTCCTGAGTGCAGCGGATTGTAC
>DXFS01000013.1 GCA_019114345.1 Candidatus Agathobaculum pullistercoris
ATTTACTGCGGTAAGCAAAGGAGGAATGCCAATGCTTCGCATCGGCATCTGTGATGATTCGGCGGAGGCGCGGCTCAGCCTGCACGCAATGCTCGAGCGCCTGCTGGAAAAGCGCGCAGTCGAATCCCAGATCTACGAATTCTCATCGGGCGAAGGGCTGCTCGGCTGGATAGAAAAACATACGGGCGAGGTCGACCTCGTCTTTCTGGATATTGAAATGGGCGGCATGAACGGTATGGAGGCCGCCAAAGCCCTGCGCGCGCAGAGCGATACTTTACAGCTGGTGTTTGTCACCGGCTACACGGATTTTGTGTTCGACGGCTATTCGGTCGGCGCATTGGGCTATGTGATGAAGCCGCCGCAGGCCGGGCAGATCGACGACGTGCTGACCCGCGCGCTCGCGGCGCAGTTCAATGAGGCGGACAAGATCTTCCTGTGCCGCAATACGGACGGCCTGTTCCGCATCCCGAAAAAGTCCATCCGCTATTTTTACTCCGACCGGCGGCAGGTCACCTGCGTGACCGATACACGCGAGATTACCTTTTACGCCCGGCTGGACGACGTGGCGGAGTCGGTCGGCGCGTCGTTTGTGCGCATCCACCAGCGCTATCTGGTGCGCGCGGGCGCGGTCGACCGTGTGGAGGGCGGCACGGTCGTGATTGGGGAGGACAAGCTGCCGGTCAGCCGATCGTACCAGGCCACCGCGCTCGCGGCCATCGCGCGCGCCATGCTGGAATGAGGGGGCGCACAGGATGACGATATGGGATTATATTGCCTGGGCGCTGACCTGTGTGTTCGGCGGCATTTTTCCGGCGCGCACGGCGCTGTATTTTCTCGCCCCGGCGAAGGGGCGGGTGCGCTGGATCGTGCCATATCTGGTGATCGGCGCAGCGCTCGGCATGCCCACCTGGGCGGGGGACGGCAACCCGCTTTACTATTTCCCGTTCCTGATTGCCGCCTTTCTCATCGGCTACGGCGGCAGGCTGGCCGCGCGGCTGGTCGTGGGCATGATCTTTTTTGAGTGGATCATCGCGTGGAGCATGATTGTGGACACGCGCGCGGTGCTGCCCGGCTCCGGGGGCTACTGGGGCGCAATGGCGTGGAAGCTTGCCATGTGGGCGGCGGTGTGGCTGCTCATGCGCCGGGTGTTCCGGGACGGCAAGCAGGTCGCCCTGTCCGGACGGCTGTGGGCGCTGCTCGGCTTGCTGGCGCTCTCGCCGCTGCTGAGCGAACTCGCGTTCTCCATGTGGGATATCCGTGCCTACACGCTGGACGGCACGGATGCGCTGATTGACGCGGCGTTTTACACCTTGCTGCCCTTTGTGTTTGTCTCTGCGATCGCGCTGCTGTTTGCGGTCGTGCTGCTTTCGCGTCATCAGGCGCTCGAACAGGAGCACCAGCTTGCGGACATGCGCGAGCTGTACTATCAGGGCATCCGCCGCGAGCAGGAGCAGGTGCGCCGCCTGCGGCACGATATGCGCAACCACCTTACCGCGATTTCCGGCCTGCTCGAACAGGGGGAGGATGACCGCGCGGCGGAGTATGTGCGCCGCCTGCAGGCGGCGTCCGGCCCCTCCGGCGCCGGACGCTTTACGGAAAACGATACGGTCAATATCGTGCTGTCCGCCAAGGCGCGCGATATGGCGCAGGCCGGGCTGATTGCAGACATCAGTGTATCCCTGCCGGAAAATTTGCCCATTGCTGATCCCGATCTGTGCGCGTTGTTCGGCAATGCCGTGGATAATGCGATCGAGGCGGCAAAAGATGCTGCGGACAAGCGCATCACGATTCGAGCCCGTGCGGACAAGGGTTTGCTCATGCTGCGCGTCACAAACGCCTATGCAGGCAAGCGGGAGGAAAAGACGGACGGGTTGTTCGCCACGACCAAGGCGGACAAACGCGCGCATGGCTTCGGCCTGAGCGGCATGCGCGAGATCGCCGTGCGAAATGGCGGCACGCTCGAGACCACGGTAAAGGACGGCGTGTTTGAACTGGTCGCCTGCCTGCCGCTGGCAAAATAAAAAACGGCTTTGGAACGTGCCAAAGCCGTTTTTTTCTGCGGGTCAGTTGCTGGTTTTCTCATACGCTGCGCGCACAGCGGTTGCCAGCTGGTCCGAGCAACTGGTCCCCTTGCCGCTGCACGAGATGCCCTTGAAGTAGCCCTCGATCTGCTCTACAGTCATGCCTTCGACCACGCGGCTGATCGCCTGCAAATTGCCGTTGCAGCCGCCGAGGAAGGACACGTTGTGCACCTTGTCCCCGTCGAGGTCAAAGGAAATCTTCATCGGGCAGACCCCACGCGGCTTGTAATCAAAATGTTCCATCGGTTATCCCTTCCTGTTCCGGTTCCTGTTTACAGCAGCGTGCGGATGTAGTCTGCTGCCTGCTCGAAAGTGTGCGCCTCGATGTACGCCCGGCTGTCCTCCGGCCGGGGCAGGTGCGTCCAGTTGAGCCACACGCCGCCGATGCCAACATCGGTCGCGCCCTGTACGTCGTGCCGGAAATTATCGCCCACCATGACGGCCTCGCCCGGCAGGCAGCCGCATTTTTGCAGCGCCAGCCAGAAGATCGGCGCGCCGGGCTTGTCCATCCCGGCCTCCTCGCTCGAAACCAGATAGGTGATCCGGTCGGCAAGGCCGAGGTATTCCAGCTTTTCCATCTGGATGTCCGCCATCATGTCCGTGCAGACCGCGGTTTTGACGCCCGCCTGCGCGAGATCATCCAGCAGCGCCGTCACCCCCGGGCGGATCTCCATTTGGGAGATCACCGCATCCCAGTAGACGCGGTGCGCTTTACGCGCGTAGCGGACGGCGTTCAGCCCCATGCGTTCGAGCGCACCCTGCGCGAACAGGACGCGGTCGTGTACAGGCGGCATGCTCGGCTGCTGACGGCCGAGCCGGTGGCGGTTGACACGGTAGGCTTCGGTAAACGCGGCGCCGGAAACGCCAAGTTCGTCTTCCGCCCAGGCTGCAAGCTGGTCATACGCATAAGCGTCACACGCCTTGAAACTGCTGTACAGCGTGTCATCCAGATCGAAAAAAACTGCTTTTAATTTCATATATTCCTCACAAAAGTTTTTCGTTATATACTGCGCGGCTGCCGCCCACGAATTTCGGCCGGCGGCGTGCACAGAGAAGAACCGCTTCGCCAATATGCTTGACTTCGATGCGCAGAGGTACCACCACCGGCTTGATGTGCATGCCGATCAGAGTGCCGCCCACGTCCATGCCCGCGGATGCGGACTGCTTTAAACTGTCCACCGCGACCGGGTCGGCAAAGCGCCTGTAGGCCGTTGTCGCGAACGAGCCGCCTGCTTTGGGCTGGGGCACGACATTGACTTCGTCGAGCATGAAGCGCTCGCACGCGGCGCGCTCGACCACCAGCGCACGGTTCAGATGCTCGCAGCACTGCGCGGCAAGGTAGATATCGCGTTCGCGCAGCACGCCGTAAATCCCTTCAAACACCGCCTCCGCGACCTCGACGGATGAGTGCGAGCCGATCTTCTCGCCCTGTATCTCGCTGGACGAGCAGCCGACCACAAACAGATCGCCCGCGCGCAGCTTTGCCGCGTCGCAGACCTGTTCCGCCGCTTTTGCGGCCTGTTCCCTGATTTCAGAAAGCTCCATTTTTTATGCCTCCTTTGATACTTATAGTATAGCACAGTTTGCGGAATGTTTCACCGCTTTTTTTATACGGCATACAATGGGAATGAGGCAAAGCCTCAAACCGTTTTGAGTGAGGAGCAACCGCTTATGAATATGCCAAACCAACAGGCGGATCAGGCGCTGCCCGCGGACAGCATCGATCCACGCCTGCTTTCTCTTGCCATGGCGTTTGTGCCCATGCAGGAGTTCGGCACCCCTTATGACCCGACATTGGCTTTCAGCCGGGGGACGATCTTCCCGGCGCTCGACAAGCCATTCCTCGGAGAGGAGGCTGTGCCGCAATGACAGAACGGGAAAAACTGCTTGGCAGGGTGCGCATGTATGACTTTGCACTTGTCGATGCGATCGAATATCTGGATGGACACCCGGAAAACACAGCGGCGCTTGCCTATTATAGTGAGATGCGTACTGCTTTTGACAAGGCGGCTGCCGAGTATGAGGACGCATTCGGCCCACTGACTGCCCGCGAGGTGGATACCCGCGTGGGACGCTGGCGCTGGATCGACGACCCGTGGCCGTGGGAAGGAGAGGATAACTGATGTGGTCATACGATAAACGCTTACAGTTCCCGGTAAAGATCAAAAATCCTGACCCTCAGACCGCAAAGATTGTGATCACCCAGCTTGGCGGACCGGATGGCGAGCTCGGTGCATCCATGCGCTATCTCAACCAGCGTTATGCGATGCCTTACAAGGAATGCAAAGCCATCCTGACCGATATTGGTACGGAAGAACTGGCGCACATGGAAATGATCTCCGCCATTGTCTATCAGCTGACCCGCAATCTGACGCCTGAACAAATCAGGGAGGGCGGGTTTGAAGCCTACTTCGTCGACCATACGACCGGCATCTATCCGCAGTTCGCCTCCGGCACGCCGTGGAGCGCGATGACCTTCCAGTCCAAGGGCGACCCGATCACGGATTTGTTTGAGGACATGGCAGCAGATGCTGCACTGCTGCAAAAGCAACCTTTGCGGCCTGAACCGTCTTGACGAGAGGAAAAGGGGGAGAGCAAAGCGGCTAAGAAAACCATGCGCGGCGCGGGTATTGACAGGGCAGAAAAACTTGCTATAATAGGTGACAGAACAATCGAATAGAGCGAGCAGCCGGTGCCCCGCTCCTTTGTTTTCAAACAGGAAAAGGGTTAAAAGGGAAACAGGTATAAAGCCTGTGCGATCTCGTCACTGTATGCAGGGAATACATGGCCGATGGTGCCACTGGTGTAAACCGGGAAGGCGGCCGTGTGTAACGATCTGTGAGCCAGGAAACCTGCCGTCTGCTGGTACGGGAAGTATTTCTTCCGAATCACGAGTAATTGATTGTACTGGAGCCGCCGTGCTGTAAATGCGATCCTTTTACCGTGTGTAAAGGGATCTTTTTTGCATACCATGCCTTGCGCCATGCGGGAGAAGCTGCTTGCATGCAGCCGCACAGGATGGTTGTATTTGACTCTATCTCAATATCTCTTTTTCTCTATATCTCTTTTGATCCAAACGGGATCCAGCCGCTTTGCAGGCCGGATCCCGTTTGGCTTACATGAGGATTGGACGTGTCGCATGGCAGGATGCTTGATATAGCGGGTCTTCCTCGGTATGCATGCCGGGCCGGACTACGGATCCTGACGGCAGAAAACGAACCTTCCTTAGGAAATATGTTCGAGCATCAACTGAATAAAGCGGTTCATTTGCGGCGTGACATCCTTGTTGCGGTGATACACAAGCTGGCTCCACATCATGATTTCCTCACACGCGACATCCAGGACAGCGAGCTGCCCCGCCTCCACATAGGGGCGCACAACGTATTCCGGAAGAAAGGATACCCCTTTATCTTGCAGCAGCATGCGGGTGATCACATCGGTGTTGCCGACTTCCCATACAGGATGCAGCGCATAGCCTTTCGATGCCAGCGCCTGTTCCATGGCATAACGGTAGCTGATCCCTTTTTCTGTAAGATACATCGGTTCCTGCAGCAGCCGTTCAAGCGGGATTTGCCCTCCTTGTGCAAGGGGGTTGCCGGCAGATGCAACAAAAAATATCTTCTCCGGCCGTTCGGATACTTTGATCCATTCCGGGAAATAGGTTTTCTGATCGAGGAAAAACAGAAGATCTACGTCATTCTGGTGCAGCAGCTGAATCAGTTCGGGCACGCGTGCGGTATGTGTGCTGATTTCGACCAATGGGCACTGTTCGGTCAGCTTCATAAGCACAGGAGGCAGGATGCTGATGACAAGGGATTCGCATGTGCCGATCCGCAGCCGGCCGGAGATCTGGGCTGGGCCGCGCGCGATATCCTCCGCCCGCCGCACTGTACCAAGAATGTCCAGCGCGTAAGGCAGAAGCCGTTCACCTGCTTCTGTCAGCTTGATGCGCCTGCCGATCCGTTCAAACAGCTGCACATGCAGTTCCCCTTCCAGCTGCTTGATCTGCATGGTCACAGCAGACTGCGAGTATCCAAGCTGCTCTGCCGTGCGGGAGAAGTTCTGCGTTTCTGCGATCCGGACAAAGGTAACCAGGTTTCTGATTTCCATAGTATCACCATCAAAAAAATTGAATATATTTATTAAAACTATGAATTTTACAATTGCTTAGACTTATGGTAGCATGGTTGTGGAAAGAAGTCAAGGAGGCGGCCGGAATGGATACAGCCACGCCGGAAAGAAACATACAAGATGGTTTGCCGCTGCAAAATGGATTCTGCGAAGTGCGGAAATCGGTCGGATATACCTTATACGGGGGTGCAGCCGTGCAGATGCAGCCATCCGCCCGCCTGTATAGTGTTCTGCGCAAAAGATGGAATGGAAGGGGAGAAGAAGAATGAAACACGAATATATCCATCGT
>DXFS01000014.1 GCA_019114345.1 Candidatus Agathobaculum pullistercoris
GTCTGTCCGGCAGGCATTACAACATATACAAAACCCGCTCCAAAGCAACCAGTACGAAGAAAGCCAGTAAGAATGCGAAATCAAACGGGCTGTTCCGCAGCGCATCGATATGGCTGAGCAGAACGCGGAACGGCTGGATGAGCGGTTCGGTCGCCAAGCAGAGGAATTCATATATTTTAGAACCGCTTCCCTGCGCGAACCAACTCATAATGGCGCGGGCCAGAAACAGAAATTCCAAAATGCTCAGCAGGCTGCTGACCAGATAAATTACAATTGTATTCACTGACGCACAACCTTAAAAGTACATCCCGCTGCTTTCCAATTCATCAATTAGATCCCCCATAATATCAACATTATAGGGTGTAATGATGTAAGTGCTGTTGGCTACCTTTTTGATCTTACCCTCGTTGGCGTACGCAACGCCGCTGAGGAAATCAACCAAGCGGCGAGCTACATCTTTATTGGTCTGTTCAAGATTAAGCACAACGGTACGTTTATCCTTCAAATGATCTGCTATCTCAGCAGCGTTCTCAAACCGGTCCGGTTTGACCAGCACAACAGCAAGCTGTGTTGTCGTATTGATATTAACCACTTTATTACCACGCCGGGATGAAGACGGTTCTGCCGCTGCACTGTCGTATGCACGGTCATAGGATCGGTCGTAAGAGCGTTCATAGGACGGCGCACTGCTCATTGCAGGTTCCTCGCTACGCTGCCGGGGCATTTCCTCTTCGTACTCGTCCTCGACATCCTCGCCCTTTACCCAATCGATAAAGCCTTTGATTGAACCCATGCAAAGTTCCTCCTTATGTTTTAAGGCGAAACGATCTGATACGGACGTGCACCAAAAATCGCCGTGCCGATGCGAACCATGTTTGCACCGCACGCAATCGCCGTTTCGAAATCATTTGTCATTCCCATCGACAAATAATCCATATCTACATTATCGTATTTTTTTGTCAAGTTGTCAACAAATACTTGATGCATTTCATTGAAATAGCCTAAATTTTTCGTTGTTTCATCCGCAACGGGCGGGATTGCCATCAACCCACGTATATGCAGCGACTTTTTCTCGCTCAAGCGGGCAATGGCATCGTCCAGTTCTTCGGGCGGCAGGCCGCTTTTTGCCGCTTCCCTGCCAATATTGACTTCCAGCAGGATATCCTGCCGGATGCCGTGTTTCTCTGCCGCTTTGGCGATCGCTTCGCCAAGGTGTACCGAACCGACTGACTGGATCAGTGATACTTTTCCGATCAAATACTTGACCTTGTTCGTCTGCAGTGTGCCGATAAACTGCAGATCTGCCCCTTCATAGGCATTCTGCTCGTATTTTTCCAGCAACTCCTGCACCCGGTTTTCTCCGCATACGCGAATCCCCGCCTGAATTGCTGCACGGACACGCTCCGCATCGTTCATTTTGGAAGCCGCCACAAGGATAATATCCTGCGGGTCCCTTCCTGCACGCTCCGCTGCACGGGCGATGCGCTCCTGCACGGATTGAATCCGATCCTGCAGTTCAATTTTTTCCTGTTCTGTCATATCTTATCTCACCACCATATTATTTTGCAGATTTCTGCCTCGGACAATTATCTGGTCTTGTTCAACCAGCATGTCCACGTTGGTAGCGCTCTGCTCTACGACATAATAATCTTCCGTCTCGAACAGCGGCTCGCTGATAATCTTAAACTTCTGTATGCCGCCGCTGACAATATATACGCCGATCTGCTGCGTTGTGTTTCCGCTGCTGTCGGTAGAAGACACAATGCGCACCGCTTCCTTGGGGACCTTCAGTCCGGAATAGGTTGCCAGAATAATTTCGATCGGCTGGTTTCGCATCGAAACCAGCTCACTGTTAAATTCAGTCCCCTCCATAATGAGAAGCGCTGTGTCGCTGCCGCGCTCCTGGATGACCGAATAGACCGTAACCGGTGTTTCCATCGAGGCTTGTGTAAAACTGACGCGCAGGCTTTGTCCTTGACTAAGTCGGTCGGCCTGTTCTTTGGGAATCTCCGCAGCCAAGTACCAGGTAAACCCTTCAATCATCTTTCCCAGCATCTGGCCGCTGTCCACCTGCTCCGGGTTTTCCGTCAGGTCCCGAAAACGGGCAAGCGTAAGGCTGTCCATTTCCTCCAGCGTCAGGACATTCTCGTAGCCGTCCACAACTTCGGAATAGTAGCCGGATGTCGGTGCAGTAAGTTCGGTTGTCCGTCCTGCAAGCTGCTGCTCCAGCGCACTCAGCTCTGCAGCAAGCGCATCCTGCTCTGTTTGGATTGCAAACGAATCCAATTCATCTGAAGCGTTACGCAGGGATAGCGTGCGCAGCGAATTGGCAGAGTTGGCAAGCGCTGTTCCAGTGCCTTCCTTTGCCTGCGACGCCAGCTGCTGAATCGCAAGTGTGATGGACTGATCCAGATTTGTGCTGTCCGACGATTCACTTGCCGTCTGCAGCGCCGCATCCAGCAGCGAGATCCGGTTTTGCAGCGGTTCGATCTCACGACTCAGTGCAAGCGATTCCTCGTCCGAATAGACAACCGCAAGCGCTGCATCCTTCTGCACACGTTCACCGCTGTATGCGATATGCCTGACTGAACTGGAGGAACTCCCTGTCACCGGGATCTCATCCCGGAAGAACCAGCCGTCCGCGGTAAAACTGTCGTTGACCGTCACATGGACGGCCGCTGTGGTCTCCGGCGTATCGGAAAACGCACCGATCACCATGACGCCCAAATAGATAAGCAGCACCGCCCCAACCAGCACGAAAACCACACGGGTGTTTGGCGCTGCCTTTTTTTTCCTGCGTCTTTGCTTTTTTTCGATTTCCTGCTCCATATACAACCTCGTATGTAATCACTCCGCCGCACGCTCCTCTCGCGGCGCGTACAGGTCGACGCGGTGCTGCGGGACCAGAGTGGAAATGGCATGCTTATAAATCATCTGCTGTCGGCCGTCGCACTCCAGAATCACAATAAAGCTGTCGAATCCGCGGACAATACCGCGCATCTGAAAACCGTTTGTCAGAAAAACGGTCACCGACTGCCCCTGATGGCGGAGCGCACCCAGCATTCTGTCCTGCAAATTGATCTCGTTACGCATTATGATACCTCCATGAATTTACAAATTCTGGATATCATTGTACACCGTGATTTTGCAGATATTTTGTCGCTTCCTGTAAGATGGACGGAAGCTCCTCCCCTTTATTATAATAAATCCAATGGATCTTGTCATCCCTTTTCAGCCAGGTCAGCTGTCTCTTCGCATAATTGCGGCTGCGCTGCTTGAGCAGCGCAACGCATTCGTCGAGCGGTTGGCCCTCCAGCAGATAGCCCAGCAGCTCTTTGTAGCCGATCGCCTGCGCCGCCGTACCGGCCAGCGCGCCGGCATCCAGCAGGCGCCGGGTCTCGTCCAGCAGGCCATCTTCCAGCATCTGGTCGACGCGCCGGTCGATGCGGTCGTACAGTGTCTGCCGTTCTGCCGGGCATACCGCAATCTTGAGCGCCTGATACTTGGGCGCCGGGCGCTTGTGCAGGCGGTTGAACGCGTCGAGCGTCATCCCGGTCTGCTCATATACCTCGAGCGCGCGGATGACCCGCTTGAGGTTGTTCGGATGCAGCCGCTCCGCACCCTCCGGATCAACTGCAGCAAGGCAGGCATGCACCGCTTCGTTCCCCTGCTCTGCCGCCATGCGCTGGTATTTTTCCCGGATGGTCAGATCGGCCTCATCCCCGGAAAACGTGCTGCATTCGATCAGCGCGTCCATATACAGGCCCGTGCCTCCGGCTACGACCGGCACCATCCCGCGGGACAGGATATCCTGCGCCGCAGCATCCGCCAGCTCCACATACCGCGCGACCGAAAAGGTTTCGCCCGGCGCACAGACATCAAGCAGGTGATGCGGCACACCCTGCCGTTCTGCTATAGTCGGCTTCGCGGTGCCGATATCCATCCCGCGGTAGATCTGCATAGAGTCCGCCGAAATGATCTCGGTGTGCAGCTGCTGCGCAAGTGCGACCGACAGAGCGGTCTTGCCGCTGGCGGTCGGGCCACAGATACAGATCAGGCGGTTTTCCATTCCATCCTCCTCATTGGTTAACACGTTTGAACAGCTTGTCCAGCTCATATTTGGTCAGGCGGACCGTAGTCGGCCTGCCATGTGGGCAGGAACGCACGTTTTCATCCCCCAGCACCCGGTCGCACAGATCCTGCAGCTCGGTCATGCTGGTGGGCTTGCCTGCCTTAACCGCCGCCTTGCAGGCAACGGTATGGATCAGATCGTCCAGCCGGTCGGGTACCGTGGCACGGCTGCTCATCGCCTTTTCGGCAAGCTCGCTGATCACGCTCTGCACATCGCCGCTGTCCAGATACGCCGGGACGCTGCGCACAGCAAAGCTGTTTTCCCCAAAGGGATCGATCGCAAAGCCTGCCTTGCGGATATCCTCCAGCTGGGCCTGAATTGCCGCTGCTTCTTCGCCGGTCAGCTCAACAACCACCGGTGTAAGCAGTTCCTGCTGGGGCATCTCAGTTTCCGCACGCAGCTTGTTGAACAGGATGCGCTCGTGTGCCGCGTGCTTGTCGATCAGGATCAGGCCGTCCTTGTCCTCCGCGATCAGATAGGTATGAAAGCACTCCCCAATCACCCGTGCGCCGGAATCCAGCGGCTCCAGCGTCTGCGGGGCCGCGGGCTGCTGCACCGGCGCTGACGGCCCGGTGGGTGCGGCAGAGGTATGTTCAGGCACATCAAACTGAGAAAGCGGACGGCTGTCGCCGGCATTTCCCCGGCTTGTTAGACGAGGTTCTGGCACATCATCCTGTAAGATACGTGGTGCTGCGGCGTACATGCCGAAGCTGCGCGGCTTTTGCGCGCGCGGCGGCACAGCTACCAGGAAATCCTCCAGATCCGGCACATCCTGCCCTGTTTTCTCTGGTGCAGGCGCAGCCGGGGGCATCGCGGGTTTTGCTACCGCAAACCGCTGCTGCTCATAAACAGGCGCACTTTCCTGCGGCCTGGCTGCGGGCGCAGGTTTGTCCTTATGCTCGATGCGCGGCATATTGTCGTTTGCCATGATGGCGTTCTTACATGCGACGTACACCGCTTCAAATACCGGCTTTTCCTGCGAGAACTTGACCTCGGTCTTGGCCGGGTGCACATTGACGTCCACCGCCGAAAGCGGCAGCTCGAGGAATACCGCGCCCGAGGGGTATTTCCCCGTGATGATGGCGTTGCGGTAGGCCTCCTCGAGCGCGGCCTGCATCAGGCGGCTCTTGACATAGCGGCCGTTGACGAAAAAGTGCTGCATCGACCGGTTGGGCCGCCCGGCGTGCGGCTTGACGATGTATCCATAGACGGTCATGCCGTTCCGCTCGGTGCGCGGTACCTCGATCATGTTCGCGGTCATCTCCTTGCCGAACACCGCAAACACCGGTGCGATCAGTTTGCCCTTGCCGTCGGTCGTGAATACCTGCTTGCCGTCGCGGATCAGCGTAAAAGCGATTTCGGAATGGGACAGCGCGGCGTGCTGGACCACACCCAATATGTAACCAGCTTCGGTGAAATCCTTTTTGAGGAATTTCATGCGCGCAGGTGTGTTGTAAAACAGGTCACGCACCACAATAGTCGTGCCCTCCGGGCAGCCTGCCTCCTCATTTGTCTGGATTTCACCGGCCTCCAGATGCAGGTGCAGTCCGGCGATCGCCCCGGTCTGCCGGGTGAACAGGTCGATGCGGGTCACCGAAGAGATCGCAGCAAGCGCTTCGCCGCGGAAGCCCAGTGTGCCGATTGCGGCAAGGTCCTCCTCGGTGCGCAGCTTGCTGGTCGCGTGGCGGCGGAAGGCGACAGGCGCGTCCTCCGCCGACATGCCGCAGCCATTGTCCGCGATGCGCAGATAAGTGATGCCGCCGTTTTCGATTTCCACGGTAATACGGGTCGCGCCGGCATCGATCGCGTTCTCGATCAGCTCTTTTGCGACCGAGGCCGGGCGCTCCACCACCTCGCCCGCTGCGATCAGGTCGGCAAGATGCGGGGATAATTCATGGATGATTGCCATTGGGTGTCCTTTCTAAAGTAAACAACGGAATGTCATACATAGCAGTTGTAGCCACAATGCGGGCATTTCGGATAGTCAAAATCGTGCTGTTTACCGCATTTCGGACAGGTTTTTTGCGGTAAAGCAGGCGGTTCCTCCGCGCCGCAGAAAAATTCCAACTTTCCACAGGATGGGCAAAGCCGGACATCCACGTCCAGCCCGCCCGCCAGAAGGTTCGGCAGGTCGCCAAGCAGCCATCCGGTCTGACCCAGCTGGATGGTTTCCCGGCCTACACTTTTCATTGCTGCGCCGCAGCGCAGGCATTTCAATTTATCCCTATCCATACTGTTGTTCGCTCCTGTTACACCAGCTTTTTCAGCTCATACAGCGCATTGAGCGCCTCGATCGGTGTCATGGTGTCCACCTGCAGCGCACGCAGCCGCTCCGCGACCGCGTCGCCGGACAGGCTGTCCATGGTCATCTGGGGCACGTCGTCCTCCTCGGCGACCTCGCGCAGCTCTATCTTGGGCATGGTCGCCTCCAGGTCAGCCAGCACCGCCTTCGCGCGCTTGATGACCGCGTTCGGCACGCCCGCGAGCTTGGCGACCTCGATGCCGTAGCTGTCGTCCGCACCGCCGCGCACGATCTTGCGCAGGAAGGTGATGTCGTCCCCGCGCTTTTTGACTGCTATGTTGTAGTTCTTTACGCCGTCTACCAGTTCTTCCAGCACGGTCAGCTCGTGGTAATGCGTCGCAAACAGGGCCCGCGCCCCCACGCAGCGCTTATCCGCGACATATTCGATCACCGCGCGTGCAATGCTCATGCCGTCATAGGTCGAAGTGCCGCGGCCGATCTCGTCCAGGATCAGCAGGCTGTTTCGGGTCGCGTGCTTCAAAATGTCCGCCACCTCGCTCATCTCCACCATGAAGGTGGACTGCCCGCTCGCCAGATCGTCCGACGCGCCGACGCGCGTGAACACGCGGTCCACCACGCCGATGTGCGCGGAGGACGCGGGCACGAACGAGCCGATCTGCGCCATGATCGTGATCAGCGCCACCTGCCGCATATAGGTGGACTTGCCCGCCATATTCGGGCCGGTGATGATAGCGACGCGGTTTTCGCCCCGGTCGAGAATGGTATCGTTCGGGATGAACAGGCTGTCGGCCAGCATTTTCTCCACGACCGGATGACGGCCGTCCCTGATCTCGATGCGGTCGGAGAAATCCACGACCGGACAGGTGTAGTTATTGTCACAGGCGACATCGGCGAGCGCGCACAGCACATCCAGCGCCGCGACCGCCTGCGCGGTCTTCTGCACGCGGTGTACCTCGGCGGCGATCTTGTCACGCACCTCGACAAACAGTTCGTATTCCAGAGAGGTCAGCCGCTCCTGCGCTCCGAGCACCGTGCTTTCGAGCTGCTTGAGTTCATCCGTGATGTATCGCTCGCCGTTTGCCAGCGTCTGCTTGCGGATATAATCGTCCGGCACAGCGTCCAGATTGGATTTGCTCACCTCGATATAGTAGCCGAACACGCGGTTGTAACCGATCTTGAGCTTACAGATGCCCGTGCGCTCGCGCTCGCGCTGCTCGATGGCTGCAATTTTGCCCTTGCCGCCCGAGGCGAGGTCACGCAGGGAGTCGATCTCCTCATTGTAGCCCGCGCGAATCAGACCGCCCTCACGCAGCAGCAGCGGCGGCTCGTCCACGATCGCCAGTTCGACCAGCGCGCGCACGTCCTCGAGCAGGTCGATATTGCCGGTCAGCTCGCGCAGCATGGCCTGTCCGAACAGGGCAGCCTGCTCCCGGATCTCCGGCAGGCAGGCAATAGCAGATGCCAGCGCGCGCAGGTCGCGGCAGTTTGCTGTGCCGTAAGCAATGCGGCCGATCAGCCGCTCCATATCGAACACCTTTTTGAGCGCGTCGGTCAGCGCGGTACGGGTGACCACATCGTCGCACAGCGCGCTCACCGCCTGCTGGCGGCGCGCGATGTGCAGTGGGTTGTACAGCGGCTTTTCCAGCCACTGGCGGATCAGGCGCGAGCCCATCGCGGTCCGCGTCCGGTCAAGCACCCAGAGCAGCGAGCCCTTTTTCTCCTGGGTGCGCATGGTCTCGCAAAGTTCAAGGTTGCGCCGCGCGATCAGGTCAAGCTCCATATACTGTCCCTGATGGTAGACCTGCAGGTGGTTCAGTGCCGCAAGGCTGGCCTGCTGGGTCTCACCAAGGTAATCCAGCAGCCCACCCAGACACTGCACGGTCTGCGGAAGGTCGGTCAGCCCGGCCGCGTCAAAATCCTCAATGCAGAAGTGCTGCATCACCCGCGCGGCCGCGCGCTGCGGATCAAAGCATTCCTCCGGCATGGGCTCGATGAGCGCCTCCAGCCGCTCCTTCAGAAAGCTGTGGAAGGACTCCGCCGTTGCGGCCGTGCCGCCGACCAGCACCTCGCGCGGGGCAAAGCGGCCGAGTTCGCTGGCAATATCCTGCCAGTTATCCGACCCGGTAGCATATACCTCGCCCGTTGTGATGTCGGCAAAGCATACGCCGATGCCGCCCTGCACGGCAAACACGCACCCGAGAAAGTTGTTGCGGTTCTCGTCCAGCATGGAGGCTTCCACGACCGTACCCGGCGTCACGCGCCGGATGATCTCGCGCTTGACCAAGCCCTTGGCGAGCTTGGGGTCCTCCATCTGCTCGCAGATCGCGATCTTGTAGCCCTTGCGCACGAGCTTGGCGATATACCCTTCCGCGCTGTGGTACGGCACGCCGCACATGGGCGCACGCTCCTCCAGGCCGCAGTCGCGGCCGGTGAGCGTCAGCTCGAGCTCGCGGGAGACCAGCTTGGCGTCATCAAAAAACATCTCATAAAAGTCGCCCAGACGGTAAAACAGGATATAGTCCTTGTTCTTGTTCTTGATTTCAAAGTACTGTTTCATCATGGGCGTGAGTTCTGCCATTTTTGTACCTCTTTCTATATTTTTCGCGCAAACAGGCAGCGGAGTGTCGTCTTTACAATCTTCGCTTCGATAAAATCACCAATGCGGATGTCCTCTCCGCGCACACACACAAGCAGGTTGCCCTCGGTGCGCGCAGTGAACGGGTAGTCCGGCCCTTTGGCCGTGCCGTCCACCAGCAGGCGCAGGCGCTTGCCCTGATACGCCGCCTGCCGCTCGGCGACGATCTCATCCTGCGCTTGCAGCAGCCGTTCAAAGCGCTTTTGTTTTTCCGCAGGCGTGGCGTTGTCCTCATAGGACGCCGCAGGCGTGCCGCTGCGGGGCGAATACAGGAAGGTAAACAGCAGGTCGAACCGCACCTCGCGTACGAGAGCAAGCGTCTGCTCGAAATCAGCCTCGGTCTCGCCCGGGAAACCGACAATGATATCGCTCGAAAGCGTGATATCCGGCATCTTTTTCCGCGCGTCGGCGATCAGGGTCTTATATTCTTCGGCCGTATACCGTCGGTTCATGCGGCGCAGTATCTCGTCGCTGCCCGACTGGAACGGCAGGTGCAGCTGCTTTGCCACCTTTTTGCAGTCCGCCATGGCATCGAACAGCCGGGGGCTTGCGTCCTTGGGATGGCTGGTCATAAACCGCAGCCAAAAATCGCCCGGCACGGCGTTCAGACGGCACAGCAGATCGGCAAAGTCAATATCCAGCCCCAAATCCTTGCCGTAGGAGTTGACATTCTGGCCAAGCAGGGTGATCTCTTTGTACCCCGCTGCGACCAGCTCACGCAACTCCTTTTCGATCTCCTCCGGGCGGCGGCTGCGCTCGCGCCCCCGCACATAGGGGACGATACAGTAGGTGCAGAAGTTATTACAGCCATACATAATGGACAGCCACGCCTTTGCGCCGCCCGCGCGCAGCACGGGCAGGCCCTCGGCAATGTCATCCTCCCCGCCGATATCGAATACGCGCTTCTCCCCGCTCAGCACACGGTACAGCAGCGATGGGAAGCGCCACAGCGCATGCGTGCCGAACAGCAGGCTGACCTGCGGATAGCTTTTTTTGATCTTCTCGACGTTTTTCTCCTGCTGCGCCATGCAGCCGCACAGCGCAATGATAACCTCAGGCCGCCGCTTTTTCAAATGGCTGAGCGCGCCGATGTTGCCGAATGCGCGGTCCTCCGCATGCTCACGCACCGCGCAGGTGTTGAACAGGATAAAATCCGCTTCATTGACATCATCGGTCATTTCATAACCCATTTCGTGCAGCATGCCGCGGATGCGTTCGGTATCCGCCTCGTTCTGCTGGCAGCCGAAAGTATGGGTATAGGCGCGCAGGCGCTTGTCGCGGATGAGCGATGCGACCGCATCGATATAGGTAAACTGGTTTTGCAGCTGTTCCTCGGAAACAGTAACTGGGGTGGGCATGGGTTGCCTCCTCTTATCGGAATGGGGTGCCGTCCGCCGTAAACACGTTCATGCGGTGGTACGCGCTGAACGGGATGTCGTATTCCGGCAGATACTGGCGGATTGCCCGGGTCAGGTATTCCGGGCTCATGTTGTTGTTGCCTGCGGCGGTGGTGACCACGGCGACGACCTCGTCCTCGCCCTCGGTGATGGTCAGGTCGCGCATCAGGTCTTTCATATTGACGGTTTTCTCGCCGCGCTTGCTTCGCTTTACGATCTCGACCACCGGGCGGCGGAACAGCCCGCGCACCGCGTCGGCAAAGCCGTTGGGTACTTTGCCCTCAAAGCCCCAGGTAATGCGGTACTGCGACCACTCGATCGCGCCGACCTTCATGCCGCCGTCCGCAAGCGGATAGATCTCGATCGCGCGCAGCCCCTCCGGAAACACGTCGTTGAGTGCTTCGACCGCGTTGATCGGCACAGACTCGGAGGTGATGTTGAAATCCAGGAATTCGCACTCGCCGGAATACCCAGTCGAGAGCGGCAGGGCCACCGATACATAGGCGTGCTGGTTGAACCCCTCGGTAAACCAGAGTGGCATCTGGCAGCGCGCCATCGCGCGCTGCATGGTGTGCATCAGATCGAGGTGGGAGATATACTTCGCCCGCCCCTCCTTAGCAAATTTCATTCTGGCCTTAAACACAGCACTTGCCTCCCTTCAGCAGGGCGTTTGCGCCGCAGCCCGCGCATTTGCGCATGCAGTCGGGCGTGACAGCCGCTTCGCGGGACAGCTCCCACTCGTGTTTGAGATGTTCCTTGCGGGTGCCGCAGCCGATGTGGTCCCACGGGAATACTTCGTCCAGCGGGCGCTGGCGGGACGCATAAAACGCCGGGTCGAGACCGCAGTCGGCAAAGGCCTGCATCCATTTGTCAAAATCAAAGCACTGGTCCCAGCCGTCCATCTTGCAGCCGCGCTGCCAGGCGAGGTGAATCACTTTGCCCTGTCGGCGATCGCCGCGGGCGATCGCGCCCTCGAGCACCGAGGTTTCCGCATCATGCCAGTTGTAGGTGACGTTTTTGGTCTTCATGATGGTTTTCATATACGACTGCTTTTCACGCAGCTGCTCGAGCGTGTCCTGCGCGTCCCACTGGAACGGGGTCTGCGGCTTGGGCACAAAGCAGGAGGCGGACGCCGTAATGCGCACGCCGCGCGCGCGGTTGTTGGTGTTCATGCGCCAGCAGTAGGCGACCTTTTTGCAGATTTCCGCAATGCCGTCCAGATCCTCGGTCGTCTCGGTCGGCAGGCCGATCATGAAGTACAGCTTTACATTGTTCCAGCCGCCCTGGAACGCGATCTCGCACGCATGGAGCACGTCCTCCTCGCGGATGTTCTTGTTGATCACGTCGCGCAGGCGCTGGGTGCCGGCCTCGCAGGCAAAGGTCAGGCCGCTCTTGCGCGTCTTCTGCACGCGCTGCATCAGCTCGGTATTGAAGCTGTCCGCGCGCAGCGAAGGCAGCGACAGGCTGATATGCCTCGGCTCGCAGTAGTCCAGCAGACCCTCGGTCAGGCCGGACAGGTCGCCGTAGTCGCTGGTGGACAGTGAGGAGAGCGAAATTTCCTCATAGCCGGAGTTTTTGAGCACGGCTTCCGCCTGCTTCAGCAGCACTTCTTTGCTCTTTGTGCGCAGCGGGCGGTAGGTATGCCCAGCCTGACAGAAGCGGCAGCCGCGCGGGCAGCCGCGGAACAGCTCGACCATTGCGCGGTCGAACACGATATCGGTCGACGGAACGACAAAGGACTCCGGATAATACATGGTATCCAGATCCTTGACAATGCGCTTCTGCACCAGCGCAGGCGCGCCGTTCGTCGGCGTGACACGGTCGATCGTGCCGTCCTCGCGATACGAAACCTCGTAGAGCGACGGCACATACATGCCCTCGATCTGCGCCGCCTGTATGAGAAATTTCTGCTTACTCCAGCCCTCGCGTTTTGCCTTGCGGTACAGGTCGGTAAACTCGAGCATGATTTCCTCGCCGTCACCGATCATGAACAGATCGACAAAATCGCAGAGCGGCTCCGGGTTATAGGCGCACGGGCCGCCGCATGCCACAATATGCTTGAGGTCGGTGCGTTCCCTGGCCAGCACCGGTATGCCGCCCAGATCGAGCATGTTGAGGATGTTGGAGAAGGACAGTTCATATTGCAGCGTAAAAGCGATGATATCAAAATCCGAAAGCGGGTCACCGCTTTCGAGCCCATACAGCGGGATATCCGCCTTTCGCATTTCCTCTTCCATATCGATCCATGGCGCAAAAACGCGCTCGCACCAGATGCCATTCTGGTCGTTGAGCAGCCCATACAGGATGCGCGAGCCGAGGTGCGACATGCCGACCTCATAGGTGTCCGGGAAGCAGAACGCAAAGCGCAGATCCACTTCCGTTTTGTTTTTCATCACAGAGCCCCACTCACCGCCGACATAGCGCGCCGGCTTCTGTACGCGGGACAAAATCGCTTCCATTTTTTTATGCAAGGCGTTTTCCTCCAAAACCAAATACAGAGTAAGTATAACATATTTTGCGCAAAAAGACCATACCGGAATAGGCCGGTATGGTCTTCTCTTTTACTTCGCTCCCATAATGCGGGCTGCATTCAACACTGCGAGCACAGTTACCAGCACATCGGCCGCAACAGCCTGCCACATGAAGGTTACCCCGAATACAGTCAGCAGTACAAGCACAAGTTTGACCAGAAGAATAAATATCATATCCTGCATGGCAATGCCATGTGTCCGGTGTGAAATACGCACGGCATCGCTCAAACGTGTCAGGTCATTGGATAAAATGATCACATTGGCAGCATCCGCGGTCTGCCTGATGCCAGCGGATCCCATTGCAACCCCCACATCCGCCATACGGAGCTCTTCCAGGTCATTGATGCCATCCCCGACATAGGCGGCCGTACCGTCGGTCGGGATGGTGCGCATCAAAAATTCCATCTTGGATGCCTTTTCTTCAGGCTGCAGCCCAAAATGCACCGTATCAATGCCGATTGCATCCGCTGTCTGCTGCGCAGGCGATTCCGTATCGCCGGTCAGGATAACCGTGCGCAGGACACCCAGTCCCTTCAGACCCTTGATGGCATCCGCTGCCTCCGGGCGGATGGTATCCTCCATGACAATCGCACCGGCATAGTCCCCTTCATATGCAACATAGACAACCGTGCCGCGGATATCCGGCACGCCCTTCACGCCGCGGGACACCATCAGCCGACGGTTGCCTGCAAGCAGGTTGCGGTTGCCGATCCGGGCACGCACACCGCGGCCCGGGAATTCCTCGAACTCACTGATTTTCTGCGGCTTTCCCTGATATGCAGCAACCACAGCCCGCGCAACCGGATGCGGGGACAACTGCTCCGCCGCAGCGGCCAGCGCAAGGATACTCTCCTGATTAAAATCCTTTGTGGCGTGGATTTCCTTTACATGCGGCGCACCTTCCGTCAGTGTGCCGGTCTTATCAAAGACTGCCATGCGAAGTTCCGCAAGCTTTTCAATTGCTTCGCTGCCCTTGGCATGAATCCCCTTCTGAGACAGCCGGCCATTTCCGCACAGGAAACAAAGCGGCACAGAAATTGCCAATGCAGTCGGGCAACAGACGACCAGAACGGTCAGCGCACGATAAATCCAGTTTGCCATTGACGTGCTTGAATTAAAAAGCGGCGGAATAACCGCAAGCAGGATCGCAAGCACCACAATAATCGGGATGAACTTTGCCGCACCATGAACGGCACTTTTCTCCAGCGCCGCCTTGCGTTCCTTGCCTTCTTCCTGCACACGCGCAACTTGGTTGAGTGCACAATCTTCAAACTTCGCCGTCGCACGCATCAGCAGCAAAGAGCCGGTGTACAGGCTGCCTGCCAGTATCCGGATATTTTTCTCAACCTGGAGAGACTCTGCATCCCCTGTCAGCGTCACATCATCCACTGTTCCCTCACCGCGAAGAACAATGCCGTCAATCGGCACATATTCTCCCGAGCGGACCAGGATAAAATCACCGATGCGGATATCCGCGGGAGCAACTTGCCGCTCCTCGCCCTGCATATTAACAACCGAAGCCTTTTCCGGCACTGTGGCGGTCTGTTGTGATACCGATTTATGCGTTGAGTTTAATACCAGGTCGCTGATAATCGTCCCGACTCCGTGCAGAATCAGAACTACACTCGCTTCCGGATAATTGCGCAGCAGGAATGCGCCAAAGGAAGCGATCAGGATAAGCATGTATTCGTCAAAGAACTTGCCATGCGTACAGTTTCTTGCCACTTTGGCCGCCACCGGCAGTACAGTGATCAGATAAGCGATAAGATACAGCGGGAAAGCTGCAGGCGTACTGCTCAAAACCAGCCCCAGAACCAGGAATGCCGCTGCAATTGCCAGGCGGATCAGGGTAAATCGGA
>DXFS01000015.1 GCA_019114345.1 Candidatus Agathobaculum pullistercoris
TGATTCGCAAGAGGGGAGAAACCTTCGGTGTCTCCCCTCTTGTGCGCCTGCCGCGCGCAGCGGCACTTTCTGTCTGCTAGGAAAAGGCACACATCTTTGCCCTATCCGGCAAACCGCCTGCCGCGCACTGCGCGACCCTGCGGAAAAGCGGCTATTTTACCAGTTATCCGACCCGTCATCCGGGATGACCGCCTTCATGCCGGTGATCGCAACCTCAATCATGGAGTCGTCCGGCTCGAACACGGTCAGGTGCTGGATCATCAGGCCCGGCCAGCGCAGCGCGCGTGAGATGATGCTCTCCGAGCGGCCCGCGTAACGGTTGAACTCATAGCTGATGCCGACAACCAGCGGCAGCAGAATAAGGTGCGCCAGCATGCGCAGGAAGGGGTTTGTGATATCGATGATCGAGAACACGATGGATGAGACAATGGTTGCAATGATAATCAGCACAAACATGAAGCTCGTGCCGCAGCGGGGATGGTACTTTTTCTGGCGGCGCACGTTTTCGACCGTCAGCTCCTCCCCTGCTTCGTAGCAGAAAATCGTCTTGTGCTCCGCGCCGTGGTACTCAAAGGTGCGGCGGATATCCTTCATATGCGACACCGACCACATGAACACCAGGAACAGGATCACGCGCACAATGCCTTCGAGCACGTTGCGGGCGAGCACGCCCCAGCTTTCGGGCACGAAGCCGCCGAGGAAGCTCGGCAGCAGCAGGAACAGGCCGACCGGCAGCGCAATGCCGATCACGGTCGACAGGCCGAGGATGAACTTGTCCAGCCCTTCCGAGCCGAACTTGTTTTCCAGCCAGATCTCAAACTTGGAGGGCGGCACATCCGGCTCTTCGTCCTCAAAAAACGAGGCCGAGTAGTTGATCGCCTGGATGCCGTCCTTCATGGCCATGAACAGGCCGTAGGCACCGCGGAGCACGGGCTTTTTCCAGATCGCAGACGGGTTATGCGCGTCCTCCTCCTTGGTGACCAGCTCGCCGTTTGCCCTGCGGACAACGGTGCAGACCTTTTTCGGGCCTTTCATGACAATGCCTTCAATGATGGCCTGCCCGCCGATGGTGGTTTTCTTTTGCGTTGGCATTTATGCTTCTCCTTCGGGATTAAACGGGGTGTCCGGGATCTTGGGGATCGCGCCCGTGATGCCGAGCGCCTCCTCCGCCTCTGCCGCGGGCAGGGTGACGGTGACCGTCGTGCCTGCGCCCAGCGTGGACGCGATATCCAGCGTGCCGCCGTGCAGCGTGACGATCTCGTCGGTCACGGCAAGGCCGATGCCGCTGCCGCGCTGCTTGGACGACCCCTTATAGAATTTCTCTTTGACAAACGGCAGCTCGGCCTCCGGGATGCCCTGGCCGTAGTCGCGCACAGACGCGACGATCTTGCCGCCGTCGCGGCGCAGGGTGATGTCGATCTTTTTGCCGTCCGCGCCGTATTTCGCGGCGTTGTCCAGAATGTTGAGAAATACCTGCTTCATGCGGTGGCGGTCGCCGTTGATGTAGTAATTGGCTTCCACGTCCTCGTCATAGCTCAGCTGGATGCCGCTCTTTTGCAGCAGGTTTTCATACATATAGACCGCTTCATACAGCTCGATCGACAGGTCGAACAGCTCGACCTCGAGCTTCATGCGGCCGGACTCGATGCGGGCAAAGTCGAGCAGCTCCTCGACCATGCGGGTCAGGCGGTTCGACTCCTTCTGGATGATGGTCAGGCCCTGCATGACCTCCTCGGGGTCCTCGCCGCCGCCCGCGAGCAGGGTCTCGCTCCAGCCGCCGATCGCGGTCAGCGGGGTGCGCAGCTCGTGCGACACCGAGGAAATGAAGTCGTTTTTCATGCGCTCGGCGCGGCTGATCTCGTCCGACATATAGTTGATCGTATCGCACAGCTCGCCGATCTCGTCATCGTAGGTCTTTTGCAGGCGCACGCCGTAGCGCCCCGCCGCGATTTCCTTGGCAATGTTGTTGATCTTGAGCACCGGGTCGACGATCGACCTGACAAAGTAGCTGTTGGAGATGACGACCAGCATCAGGAACAGCAGGCAGGCGAGGATCGAGATGCCGATGATGATCCAGATCTGCCGCTCGACGATCCGCAGCGAGGTGATCAGGCGCACGCCGCCGATCAGGTCGCCGCGCGAGGACAGCAGCGGCGCGGTGACGCTCATCACGCGCTCGTCCGAAAGCGGGTCGCGGCCGGTAAACACTGCGGTCTGCTGGGTGGAAAGCGCCTGCGAAGCGTCCTCGGTAGACGCCATGCCGCCGCCGGTCAGGCCGGAGGTCGACATCAGCACGCGGCCGCCCGTATCCAGGAACTGCTGCTCGAGCTTATCCTGCTCCTGGAAGGTCGCAATCGTGGACTCGGCCTGCGTATAGAACTGGTCGTAGGTCTCGGTGAAATATTTCTGGAAGGTATCGGCCACTGTTGTGGCGCGGGAAACCAGGTTATCGCGCACCGTGGCATAATAATAGCCCGATATGCCCACCGATATCAAAATGACCACGGCTGCAAGGATGACGAGCACGAACGACAACGAGTTCATCATCCAGCGCCCCTTGATGCCGCCCGGGGAATGCAGCACCTTGGGCACAGCCGGCTGGGGCGGCGCTTCGGGCTGTTTTTTCTGTTTTCGGTAGTTCATTGCCATAGCAGGGAACCTTTCTTTGCTTGCCGCCCGGGGCGGCAGGGAATGAATTGACGCGCAATTTCGCAGGGGCTGGCGGCTCACTAAGAGCCGCCCTGCGGGCGGTGGGAACGTGCGCCTGCGCGGCGCGGGCGCACAAGAGGGGGCACTTCGCCCCCTCTTGCGAATCACCCCCCGCCGGGGGATGTTCACGGCTGCCCGCGACCGCAAACAAATTTGTCCACATTCTGTGGAAAAATTTGATTTGCGATAACGTCGCGGCGGGTCGGTCTTGCGCCTGACCCCGGGGGCGGGGGTGCTGCCGATGCAAGGCTTGCGCCCAACGTTTCCGTGAAGGCGACGCTCCGGCCGGGTGCTGTGCGGGCGCGCGGTGCGCGCCCCTATGGGGTGCAACCGCCGATGGGCATAAGGACACTCGCCCGGCTCGGTTTCGGGCGCGCAGTGCGCGCCCCTCTGGGGCAGCAGCCCACTTTTGCTTACCCTTTGAGGCGGCTGGGCGGCAATCAGAAGGTGTTACTTATTTTTACGCGCGCAGCGCGTCCTGAGGGAAAGAGGGTGATTGACAAGAGGGAGAAAACCGCAGGTTGTCTCCCTCTTGCCCGCAGTGCGGCCGCGCAGGCCGCAAATTTCCGTTTGGGGAAAAGCATTCGGGAAATGCGCGTCAGCGCCGCGATTCCCGGGCGCACCGCACAGGGCGCACTTACCCCTCCCACATATAGCCGTAGCCGCGCACGGTGACAATGTGCGTCGGGTCGGCGGGGTCGTCCTCGATCTTGATGCGCAGGCGGCGGATATTCACGTCCACGATCTTGAGCTCGCCCACATAGTGGTGGCCCCAGACCATCTCAAGCAGCTCGTCGCGCGAGAGCGCCTTGCCGATATTCTCCATAAACGCCTTCAAAAGCCCGTACTCGATCTGCGTCAGCTCGATCTTGATGCCGTTCTTGAGCACTTCGCGCGCGCGCAGGTTGAGCTTGAACGGGCCGGACTTGATCACGTCCTCCTCCGAGAAGGGCGAACCGGACACGCGGCGGTACAGCGCGTCCACGCGCGCCGCCAGCTCGATCACCGAGAACGGCTTGGTCACATAGTCGTCCGCGCCGTTCATCAGGCCGGTCACCTTGTCCGCCTCCTGCGTGCGTGCGGTCAGCATGATGACGCCTGCCGCATAGCCTGCGGCGCGCATCGCGCGGCAGACCTCGTAGCCGTCAATGCCGGGCAGCATTACGTCCAGCACCGCGACCGCGATATCCTGATTGGCGTGGTATTTTTCGAGCGCTTCCTCGCCCGTCTCCGCCTCAATTACCTCGTAACCGCTGCGCTTGAGGTTCAAAACCAGAAAGGAGCGGATATTTTCTTCATCTTCCAAAACCAGTATCTTGCGCTTCATGGATGTTCCTCCTCTTATTTATCTCATCAGTTATTCCAGTCCTGTTTGACCAGTGAGAAACCGTTTTTGATATCCTGTTCGCTGATTGCCAGCGCGCTTTGTTCCGCGTCGTCCGCGATCCGGGCAAAATAGACCGCCTGCGCGCTTTCGCCCAGCTGGAGCAGGTCGCTCCGCCCGGCGTAGTATTCGCGGGTCGAGCCGGTGGCGGTGTAGATGGTAAACAGCGGGATCTGCTGATTGGCACTGATATATTCGGAAAACGTCACCGAACTCAGGCCGCTGTCGGTTGTTTTTACTGCGGTGATCCGGTCATGCCACGCGGCGTCGATATTCAGCCGCCAGCCGTCCGAGATATTGTCATACGTTGTTGCGACCGCCACCGGGGGCCGGTCCACGCTGTACACATACCAGTCCAGCATAAAGACCGCGTCGGATGCAGCGGCGTCCGTATACCCCGCCATCAGCACGGCGCGCGGCAGCTCGGTGATGCCGTCCGCGTTGATATCCGCGGCATAGACGGAGACCGGGCGGTAGGTGCTGCGCGTGATCGAATCCTCGCCGTCCAGCGCCAGGTTGATCAGCGTATCATTATTATAAACAAATATATCTGTCGTCAGGCCGACGCCGTTCGCCATGCGCTCCTCTGCGAACACTGCGGGCTGGTTCATCTGCACGCGTCCGCTGCGCATGCGCTCGACCGACACGGTCTCCGGGCTGGTCGCCGCCTCGCCCGCGAGCAGCAGCTCGTCATCCTGATACTGGTACAGCCGCGCCACGCGCCGCCCGCCGGGATCGGTCGTCAGCAGCAGCAGGTCGCGCGCGCCGTCGCCGGTCAGGTCGGTCAGTTCCATGGCGGAATACTCGGTCTCCAGCAGCACGCCCGGCACACAGGCATTGTCAAAATCGCACATGGTCAGCGCCCCTGTGCCGTCGCCGGTCAGGCGCCAGGTGACCACCATGCCGCGGCGGCCGTCCGGCGTGATCACCGGATAGTCGACCGACTGGACCGCAGTGCCCTGCCCTTCCACCGTGCCGGTGCAGACATACTGGTCGCCCTGCCGTTTATAAATATAGATCTGGAAATTATTGCTGGTCGCTGAGGTCGAGCCGCGGAAAAACGCGATCGCTTCCTCCACCCCGTCGCCGTCAAGGTCCACCAGCTGGATGGAGGAGCGGTTTTCGCCCCCGGTCGGCGCAGTATAGGATACGCCGGAGGCGAGCAGATCCTCGAGTTCAACCTGCAACGTCTGATAGTTGGTCGAAGGCCTTGGCGCTGCCAGCAGGTCGTCGCCCGATGGGAACGTGCAGCCGCCCAGCAGCAGCAGGGACAGCAGCACGGGAATCATTCGGATCGGTTTCATGGATTTCTCCCATTCATCTTACTGTAAACTTTATACAGATTAAGTATAGCACAAAGCAGATGCGTTTGGTACAGGAATTTGCATAAATTTTATCCGCATTTGCGCCCCCCGGCGGGCTGTGCCGTGCAAAACCCGGTCGGCATTGCCCGGCAGCTCCCTGATCCCTGCGGGCAATTGACAAATCGCCCCGGAGCGGGTATACTGAACGGGTATCATCCTTTTTGTATTTGCGGGTATGGCGGAATGGCAGACGCGCCAGATTTAGGTTCTGGTGTCTTTGGCGTGCAGGTTCAAGTCCTGTTACCCGCACCAAACCAATATAATCCGAACTTGTTTCCGATAGGAGATGGGTTCGGATTATTTGTTTTCTTTGACCGTTACGAAAGCACCTATTTCCGCAACGGAGTGGAGCGTAAACCGACCTCCAAGCCAAGAGA
>DXFS01000016.1 GCA_019114345.1 Candidatus Agathobaculum pullistercoris
AACGGCAGATCGGAGATCTGGATCCGTCCGAACTGGTTGTGACCATTCTGGTCTCCGACCTTGCTGCCGTCCCCATGCAGGACCTCGGCATCCCGATGGTATCCGGCCTGGTGCCAATCGCCACGCTGATCGTGCTCGAGATCCTTCTGAGCTTTCTCGCGCTTAAAAGCCGTCCGTTCCGTCGTCTGCTCAACGGGCAGCCCGCTATTATTATCCGCGGCGGCAAACTTGATATCCAGAAGCTGCGCCAAATGCGTTTGACGACTGATGAGGTCATCGAGACTTTGCGAAAACAGAATGTTGCATCCGTCGCAGATGTGAAATACGGCGTGATCGAACCGGACGGCACCTTGACAGTGATTCCCAAACAGGCCAAGCAGCCGGTCACTGCAGACATGCTTGGATTAAGCCCCCGGGACGCCGGCCTGCCGCTTGTCGTCGTATCAGACGGCAAGCTGGTCAACCGTTCACTTCAGCTGCTGCACCTCGACCCCCGCGATATTGAAAACCGACTGAACAACCAGAGCATCGCTCTGTCCGACGTATTCCTGATGACGCTGGACGACTGCGGCAATACCTTTCTGCAGCGGAAGGAGGGCCGGTAGCATGCAACGGTTCATTGTCGCGCTTTTCCTCTGTGCAGTGCTTGTGTCCGGCAGCGTATGGAGCCTGCGGGTGGTCGAATATACAACAGAGGAGATCGCACAAACAATAGAAGCCGGTCAGCTGCAGCAGGCTTATGCCCAATGGAAGGATGCGCAGCTTCTGCTCGGCTCGCTTCTGCTGCACGATGAGATCGACCAGGCCGAACGCCTGTTCCAACGTGTGCTTACAGCTGAGTACATCGAAAGCACCACTGATTACCGGATTGATTGCTCCGAACTGCTCACCCAGCTGCACCACCTGCCCGATCTGCAGCGGCCCAGCCTGAAAAACCTGTTCTGAACCACAAAAAACTTCTCCAAATTTTGTTGATTTTTCTGTATCTTTTTGAGCTGAAATATGTTAGTATTGGATTGCTAATAATATTTAATTCTATTAACACTCCAACAAGAAAGGACGGGTATTTTATGAACAACGCCGCGTATAAAAAACTGGACTACAGCCTGTCGCTCATTTCTACCGCAGAGAGCGGAAAAAATTACGGCTGCATCATCAATTCCCTGCATCAGGTCACCTCTTCCCGCCCGCCGAAGTTTACCCTGTCGCTGAACAACGACTCCGCCACGTGCGGTGCACTCAAAAAAAGCGGCGTCGCTGCGGTCACCCTGCTTGCCAAGGAGGCCGAGGATAAGGTCGTCAACGAGTTCGGCTATAAATCCGGCCGCGCGGTCGATAAATTTGCCGCCTTCCCGTTTGAGACCGACAGCCAAGGCTGTCCCTACCTCAAGGAGGGCATGGTCTCGCGCCTGAGCCTCAAGGTGACCGAAACCGTTGCCATCGGCTCGTATACCCTGTTTATCTGCGAACTGCTCGACGCCGAGGTGCTCGGCAGCGGCGACTGCCTGACGGTCAAGGAATTTGAAAAACGCGGCGAGGATGTGCCGCCGGTCGCGCCGGTCTATCATGAGCTTTCTGCAGATGCGGGCTGGAAATGCACAGTATGCGGCTATGTCCGCCTTGCAGAAGACATTCCGGACGATTTCATCTGCCCGATCTGCCGCGCTCCGCGCAGCAAATTTGTCAAGCGCAGCGAAGTATAAATCTTTCTCCGTTTTATAAGCAAAGCGCGCCCTGCCGGGGCGCGCTTTGTCTTGCCTTTCCCCTGCCGCTGTGCTATGATGAAGCAGAAGGCAGGTGGAGGGTATGAAAAGTATTAAACCCGGCCGCGGACCGTCCATGATGGGCGGAGCCGGGGCGGTGTGCAGCATTGTTTTCGGCGTTTTCTGGACGGTTCTCGCCGCTTCCATGACGGGCGGCATGGGGATCATCGGTGTGATATTCCCGCTGTTTGGCGTTCTGTTCATCATCATCGGCGTTATGAATGCAGTATATCATTTCAAAAACGCCACCAGCGAAAACCGTTATTCTTCTTTTGATATTACGGATGGCGATGAGGAGCCCGATCCGTTAGACGAACGCTTCGGCAAAACCTCTATCCAGTCAGGCGCCTCCGAGACGCCGACGCATTTTTGTCCGTACTGTGGCGCGCCGGTCCAGCAAGATTTTGCCTTCTGCCGCAAATGCGGCAGGGAGCTTCCAAAGGAGTAAGCAAACCATGAAAAAAGTGTTATTTGTCAACGGCTGTATCCGCGGGGCCCAGTCCCGCACGCTGCGTCTGGCCCAGCGCCTGGTCCGCCAGATACCCAATGCTGATATCGACGTGCTTGCGCTGCCTGCGCTGCACCTGACACCGTATGATGCAAAAGACATTGCCGAGCGCAACGCGCTCTCGGCGGCGGGCGCATTCAGCCTGCCGTTTTTTGCATTGGCAAATCAGTTCAAGAATGCGGACGCGGTCGTACTCGCCTGTCCGTTCTG
Source organism: Candidatus Agathobaculum pullistercoris (assembly GCA_019114345.1). Lineage (GTDB taxonomy): Bacteria > Bacillota > Clostridia > Oscillospirales > Butyricicoccaceae > Agathobaculum > Agathobaculum pullistercoris. The sequence continues at coordinate 2,482 of DXFS01000016.1, forward strand.
GGATCTGAGCGTCCCTTCCATGGTGCGTAATTATCTGGAGCGCCTGTGTGTCACCGGGCTGACTTTTCATTACAACGAGCATGGCTATCCGGTGGGCGACTGCGGCGTGCAGCGGTTCGTATACGTCACTACGCGCGGCGGTCTGGTGAATAACGACGATCCCGCGCTGGCCGACCATGCCTCCGCCTATCTGCTTTCGATCTGCAAGCTGCTCTCCGGTGCGCGGTTCGACACGCTCGCTGCCGAGGGGCTGGATATCCAGGGCAACGATGTGGAGGCCATCCTCTGTGAGGCTGAAGCCGAGGCTGACCGTCTCGCACAGTCCTTCTGGAATTGAACTACTGATCTGTTCGCAAAGGCCCTTCCGGCTGAACGCCGGAAGGGCCTTTTTATTCCTGTGTCCCGCTGTGGGCAGAGAACCCCTCACCGAACACCTCACTTGCCTCTGTGACCATTACAAAAGCACCCCTATCGATCTCATGCGCTGCAGTGCGGACTTTATATGCTTGCGCCTTGCTGCAGGCACACAGCAGGACATAACGTTCTGTGCCTGTGTAGCTGCCGAGCGCACGGATCTGCGTCGATCCTCGCCCGCATCTGGCGGCAATGCGTCTGGCAACTGCCTGCCCTGCATCCGTGATGATGATGACCAGCTTGCAGGCGCCCGCGCCGTACATGATCTTGTCCAGCACAAATGCGGTGACCACAACTGCGGTCATGCCGTACAGGACCGCGTCCACATTGCCGAACACCGGCCAGCCCAGCAGGATCACAAACAGGTCTGTTGCCATCATGACTGTACCCACCGACAGATGCGGACGCAGTGTCTTGACCGTCATGGTCAGCAGATCCATGCCGCCGGACGATGATCCATGTGTATAAAACAGCGCCAGCCCCGCGCCGAGGAAAGCACCCGAATAAAGTGCTGCCTGGAAGGGATCGCCTGTATAGACCGGCAGATGCGGGAACACGCCATCCAACAGCAGTACACAGATCAGCATGCTGCGCAGCGTCCGCCGCAAAAAATGGTGTCCAACAAACCGCCATGCCAACGCGAATAGCGGCATATTGAGCAGCAATGTCCCCAGTCCAACCGGCATACCCCACAGATGGTTGGCAATCAGCGCCAATCCGGACACGCCGCCCGGCGCAAAATCCGCGTGCATGGCGAACACGTACATGCCCACCGCATAACACACGCCGCCCGCAAGGTCGGCAGCCAGGTCATATGCCCAGCTGTTCTGTGTACCTGCTTTCATGGCACATCCCTCCCCGCGGAACCTTCTATTCTGCGCCGCCGCAGAATGCCCCGCAGGGATAGTCTTTCCCAGCTGCATCCATTTTACCCGTACAAAGGAAAACAGGCGCAGCTCTTCTGCGCCTGTTCGTTTTGCCTTTTTATTTAGCCAGCTTTTGGGACGCTTCAAACGAATCTGCACGCACCCAGAACACCTCTGCGACCGACAGCGCTGCATCGGTATACGTCCAGCCGCCGCGTCCGGTCTGGTGCTGCATGATCACGTCAAAGCCGCGCCGTTTTTCCTCGTTGTTCTGCGCAAACTCGATGCTCCCATAGCCTACGATGGAGGAAAACGCATAGCTGTACCGGCAGGCGAGGTCACCCTCGCCGGTCAGTCCCCGCTCGGTATCCATTTCAAAGCACACACGCGGGTCAGCGCGCAGCGCGTCGATCTTCTTGCCCTTGAGCCCGCTGTGGAAATAAAGCGTCAGCCCATCATCATCATCCCAGGTATAGCCGAAGTTGAGCGGGATCACATAGGGCGCGCCGTCTGCGATCATCGCCAGGCGGCAGGTCCTGCACGCCTGCAGAATCGGCTCGATATTCTCCCGTCCGGAGATCTCCCTGTCTTTTCTTCGCATCGTCTTATCTCACCTCGGGACAAGCATAGCATGTTTTCATCCTCCCCGCAAGGTATATCGCGTAAAATATCAGGTCAGGACAGAGCCCACCAGGCGTTTGCTTTTTGCAGCAGAACTTCGACCGACGGAGCATGTGCCTGCACCACATGTTCGAGCGCGCTGTCCAGAGCATGCCCGCGGCGGTCCGCCATGATCTGATACCCGGTCTGTCCGTCATACAGCAGCAGGCCATAATCATAGCCGCCGTTCTCGCGCGGCCAGATGATGAGTGCATCGGTAAACGGGTTGCCGTCCGCTCCCATCGGCGTGCCGACACAAAGGTTGCCGGTTACGGACAGATATCCCGGATAGGCGACGCTGAAAACATATCCTTCAGCATCCGTTGCATAATAACAGGGGGCGAGTACTGTATGGAACACCTGCGGCTGCATTCCCGCGATGTATGGACGGTATCTCTCCGCCCGCTACCAGTACCACGTCCCGTTTACGAGCAAAACGGAAACCAACAGCATTGACGCCGCCCGCAGGATGGCGTTTTTCATACCATTTCCCCCCTTCTTCCGATTCCGGTCACATTGCTGTACACTCCCACAATGCGGCGATCTGGCCGGAAAGCCGGTCATAGGTCCACATCTTTTCGCTGCGCGCGATGCTGTTCGGGTCGCGCACCAGATAGCCGTCCGCCGTACGGCCGTACAGCACGATAAAATGCCCCTCGGTCGTAAAGTCGCCCGGCGACATCGAGCAGATCACCGGATGCCCGGCGTCCAGTGCTGCGTTGATCTGTGCCTCGTCCAGCGACAGCTGGCGGCAACTGATGCCGAACGCGGAAGCTCCCTCGGTCAGCAGTGACCAGCTCGTCCCCTGTCCGGGCACATAGTAGCCCGCATTTGCCGCGTACTGCGCTACGCGGTACGGTGTAATCGAGGCGTCCCCGGTCAGGTAGCTCGCCGCCATGGACAGGCAGACCGGTGCGCACCCGCTGACCGCGATCGTGCTGCTGCCATAGGTCTGGTATCCCCAGCGCATGTCCCACTGCATAAGCAGCGGCACGGTGTCGAGCGATTCGGTCAAACTCCCGGCAGGCGCGTCGCTGTGGTGTTCCGGATAACCCAGCACAAAATCCAGCGTTTCGCTGTTGCGGCTGAGCATGTCCAGATAATCCGCAGGGTATGCCTCCGGGTTGTCCAGAATCGCCTGCGCGCGGCTGTCCTGCCGGGCGAGCCCCGCAATCGCGGATGCCGTACCCTCCTGCACTGTGATGCCGCGCGCCGCCCAGTCGGCTTCTACACGCATGCCGTCCAGCAGCCCCCAGCCGTACCACGCAGCCGCCGCCAGCACCGCCAGCAGCAGCAATGTGCGGAACGGGTGGCGGCGTTTCTTTACCTTCCTGCGCCGGCGCGGCGCGGTTTTGCCCGCAGGCTTGGGTGCTGTCTGAACGGGAGCGGTCGCCGCGGCTTGCTGTATGTTTTCCCCCTGCATGTTGATGTAACGCGTCGTCATATCCTTTTCCTTTCCCGGCGCGCGCCCAGTAAGGCGTCCGCCGTACCGTATGTTCAGTATAGCAGGGCTTTCTTAAGATTCCCGCAGGATATTTCTTAAGATATTCTGAAGCCCTCTGTTTATAAGAGGCAAAAATCCCCCGATCCGTTGCAGATCATCTGCAAACAGACGGGGGATTTTTTCTCCTGCAAGCAACACGGCGCAGGAAAGGATATTGTTCTGTTCTTCAGGTATTGTGGTCGGACACGTGGAACTGCTTGAGGTTGCCGATCTTCTGCGCACGGACATCCATCTCTCCGCACACGTCCTGAAGCGTCACGCCGCACTCGTTCATCATGACCATGATATGATAGAATACGTCGTTGATCTCTCCGACCAGCTCTTTCTTGTCGCCGTTCTTCGCGGCAATGATGGTTTCGGCGCATTCCTCGCCGACCTTTTTGAGGATCTTATCCAGCCCCTTGTCAAACAGGTAGCAGGTGTACGAGCCTTCCTGCGGCTCAGCCCTGCGCTGCGCGATCACGGACTCCATCTGTTCAAAGGAATTCATCTGCTTGTTTCCTCCCTGCTTTGTGTATCACCGATTTGCCTCAGCGCCAGGGCGGCGGCAAACGCGGTCGCTGCGGCTGCCGCCGCCGCTTGCAGCGGGCTCCAGCCGCGTTCCTTGCCAATCAGGCCCACGCCCAGCGCGGCCAGACCTGCGCAGGCACCCTCGATCACGCTTCTCATTCCGGTTTCTCCCACAGCGTCGTGTAGAAGCAGGTGCGGTTGCCCGTGTGGCAGACCGGCCCCCTGGGCGTGCCGGAATAGATCAGCGTATCATCGTCGCAGTCGGACAAAATTTTGCTGACATAGATAAAATTGCCCGAGATCTCGCCCTTGTTCCACAGCTTCTGCCGCGAACGCGAGAAAAACCACGCCGTGCCGGTGTCCATGGTCAGGCGCAGCGCCTCCTCGTTGGCGTAGCCCAGCATGAGCACCTCGCCGCTGCGCTCGTCCTGGCAGATGACCGGGATGAGCGGCGCTTTGACGAAAAATTTCGATAAATCCATTGTTATAACCTCACCGGGATATTTTTTTCGCGCAGGTGCGCCTTGACCTGCCCCACGGTCAGCTCACCGTAGTGGAACAGGCTCGCGGCGAGCGCCGCGTCGCACCCGGTCCGCTCGAACACCTCGGAAAAATGGCCGAGCGAGCCGCAGCCGCCGGATGCGATCACCGGAATGCCGACCGTGTCCACGACCGCCTTTGTCAGTTCGAGGTCAAAGCCGGACTTGGTCCCGTCCTTATCCATCGAGGTGAGCAGGATCTCGCCTGCGCCGCGCTCGTATACCTCTTTCGCCCACGCGACCGCGTCGATGCCGGTCGGCGTGCGGCCGCCCGCGACATAAACCTCGAAGCCCGAAGGCGTTTTGCCCGTATGTCTGCCGTCGATCGCGACAACCACGCACTGACTGCCGTATTTCTCAGCCGCCGCGTCCACTAGGCCCGGGTTTTTGACCGCGGCCGAGTTGACCGAGATCTTGTCTGCGCCCGCGCGCAGGATGTCGCGGAAATCGTCCACCGTGCGGATGCCGCCGCCCACCGTCACCGGCACGAACACCTCGCGGCAGGTGCGGCGCACCACGTCCGCGATCGTGTCGCGGTTATCGCTGGTCGCGGTGATATCCAGAAACACGATTTCGTCCGCGCCCTCCTGCGAGTAGAACTTCGCCAGCTCCACCGGGTCGCCCGCGTCTCGCAGGCCGACAAAGTTGACGCCCTTGACCACGCGGCCGTCCTTTACATCCAAACAGGGGATGATGCGTTTGGCTAACATAAAACGCACCCCTTTCTTACAGATTACCCATTACAGCGCCGCTTCGCGGATCGCCGCAGCGAGATCGAGCGTGCCGGTATAGACCGCACGGCCTGCGATCGCGCCCTCGATGCCGAGCTTTTTCAGCCGGCGGATGTCCTCGATCGTGGACACGCCGCCCGACGCGATCAGGCAGCAGGCGACCGACGCACGCAGCGCGGCGAGCTGGTCAAAGTTCGGACCGGCGAGCATACCGTCCTTGTCGATATCGGTAAAAATGATATTTTTCACGCCGTAGGACTCCATGCGCTCGGCGAACGAGATATAGTTCTCGCCGCTGTCGCCCAGCCAGCCGTCCGTGCGGACGGTCTTGGACTTTGCGTCCACGCCGATGACGATCTTGTCGCCGTATTCCTTCACGGCCTCCACCACAAAGGGAGGATTGCGCACCGCTGCCGAGCCTATGATGACACGCCACACGCCCAGCTTGAGCACGTTTTCAATGTCCGCCATCGTACGGATGCCGCCGCCCAGTTCGACTGTTGCACCGGTCTCACGGATGACGCGCTCGACCACGTCGTAGTTGGCGTGGGTGCCGTCCTTGGCCGCGTCCAGATCAACCATATGAATCAGCGTTGCGCCTGCGTCCAGAAAGCGGCGCGCGGTCTCGACCGCATCCTCCGCCACCTTATGCACGGTGTTGTAATCGCCCTTTTGCAGGCGCACACACTGTCCGCCTTTGAGATCAATTGCCGGGATAACCCTCACATCTCCACCTCCGTCAGTTTCGCAAAGTTTTTCAGCATTGCCAGCCCCACTTTCCCGCTTTTTTCCGGGTGAAACTGGCATCCAAACAGGTTTCCGCGCGCCACCATCGCAGGCACACGCGCGCCGTAGTCCGTCACCGCGGCGAGGTCGCCCTCCTCCGCGGGAACTGCCATAAAGCTGTGCACAAAGTACACATAATCGCCCTGCTGTACGCCCTCGGTCATGGCGTTAGGGCGCAGGATATCGAGCGCGTTCCAGCCGATCTGCGGCAGCTTGAGACGGGTCTGAATGCGCTCGATGCGGCCGGGCAGCAGCCCGAGTCCCTTGCAGGGGCGCACCTCTTCCGATGCCTCGAACAGCATCTGCATACCGAGGCAGATACCGAGGAAAGGCTTTGTCCTCGCTGCTTCCAGCACCGCGTCGGTCAGGCCGGAGGCGTGCAGTGCGTCCATCGCGTCCGGGAACGCGCCCACGCCGGGCAAAATAACGCCTGCCGCCCGCTCGATCACCGCGGGCGAGGCGGAGATTTTATTTTCATAACCCAGGAAATCGAGCGAATTGTGCACGCTCATCAGATTTCCCGCGCCATAGTCTACGATTGCGATATAACTCATCAAATCATCCTTTGTCTATCCGGTCGGGTCAGCCGCCGCGGCGCACCAGCGCGCGGCCCATCAGCTCACCGATATGCACCCCCAGAACGCACAGCACCACGCTCGCGCCCGCGTACAGCAGGCCGGACGCCGTCTGTCCGCCCTCGAAAAGGCGCAGGGTCTCGAGCGAAAAGGTCGAGAAGGTCGTAAACCCGCCGCACACGCCGGTCTTCCAGAACAGCACAGTATTAGGCGAAGCCGTATTATCTGCCGTCACGCCCACGACAAAGCCGATCACCAGCGCGCCAAGCACGTTGGTCAGCAGCGTCAGCCACGGGAACGCGCTTTTGAGCGGAAGCAGGCTGATGCCGTACCGCCCCATTGCACCTAAAGCGCCGCCTAAGCCGACGGCAAGAAACGCGCTCATTTCGCATCCTCCCGCTTGGGCAGACGGGCTTTCAGCGCCTTTATTTCGTCGAGGATCTTCCAGCCGAAGCCGACGATCAGCCCGCAGGCAATACAGAGCGCGTACATACAGAACCGTACGCCTAAATCCTCTGTCGCGGCAAGCGGCAGCCCTTCGGCAGCCAGCGCTGCGATAACAAAGACCGCAACAGCCGTCCCCAGCCCTGCGAAAAACGCCCCCATTTACAGCACTCCTTTGGCGCTCAGCACGCCGCCGCCCGTCTGCGCGACCGCCTGTTTGAGCGCCCGCGCGAGCGCCTTGAACAGCGCCTCGGTAATATGGTGCGCGTTGTCGCCATATTCGCATTTAAGGTGCAGGGTCAGCCCTGCATTGACTGAAAGCGCACGCATGAACTCAACTGTCAGGCAGGTGTCATACTGCCCGCACATGGGCTGCGGCATGGGCGCGTCAAACACCAGATACGGCCGCCCCGAGATATCGAGCGCACAGAAGCCGAGCGCCTCGTCCATGGGCACGAACGCCTGCCCGAACCGCGCGATACCCGCCTTGTCGCCCAGGCACTGGCTGAGCGCCTGCCCGAGTGCAATGCCGCAGTCCTCGACCGTGTGGTGGCCGTCCACCTCGAGGTCGCCCTTGCAGGTGAGCGTCAGGCCGAAGCCACTGTGCACGGCAAAGCTGTTCAGCATGTGGTCGAAGAAGCCGATGCCGGTGTCGATACTGTGCTCGCCGCCCTCGAGGTCGAGGGTGAGCGCAATGTCGGTCTCCTTGGTTTTGCGTTTGATCTCCGCTTTCCGCATGTCACTTGTCCTCCGCAAAGCGCACTGCGATCGAATTGGCGTGCGCATCCAGATGCTCGCTCTCGGCGAGCGCGATGATATCCTGCGCGTAGCCTTGAAGGGCGTCGCGCGTGTATTCGATGATACTGGTTTTCTTCAAAAACGTGTCCGTGGACAGGGGCGAGAAAAACCGCGCCGTGCCCGAGGTCGGCAGGACGTGGCACGGCCCCGCCATATAATCGCCGAGCGGCTCGGGCGCATACTGGCCGAGGAAGATCGCGCCCGCATTGTGCAGGTACGGCAGCAGTTCACGCGGCTTTTCGGTGACCACCTCAAGGTGCTCGGGCGCAACGATGTCCGCCATCCTGCACGCATCCTGCAAATTGGCAAATACGATCGCGCAGCCGTAATTCTGAACGCTCTCGCGGATGATGTCCCAGCGCGGCAGCTTGCGCGCCATGCGCTCCATCTCCGCGCCAATCGCCTGCGCCTGCGCCATCGAGTCGGTCAGCAGCACGGCGGAGGCCAGCCTGTCGTGCTCGGCCTGGCTGAGCAGGTCGGCCGCGACCCAGACCGGGTCGGCCGTGCGGTCGGCAATGACCAGCACCTCGGACGGGCCGGCGATCATGTCGATGTCCACCGTGCCGAACGCGAGCTTTTTGGCCGCCGCGACAAAGGCGTTGCCCGGGCCGACGATCTTATCCACCTGCGGGATGAAGCCCGCACCGTAGGTCAGCGCGGCGATGGCCTGCACGCCGCCGACCGCGATGACCGTATCCACGCCCGCGATCCTGGCCGCCGCGAGCACCTCGCGCGACATGTTATCGGTCGGCGGGGTGACCATGATAATCTCGCCCACGCCCGCGACCTTGGCCGGGATCGCGTTCATCAGCACGCTGGACGGATATGCCGCCGTGCCGCCCGGCACATAGATGCCCACGCGCGCCAGCCCGCGCACGGTCTGGCCGAGGGTCTCCCCTGCCGCGCGCTTCCACTCCCACGATTTCGCGAGCATCTGCTCGTGGTAATCGCGGATGTTGGCCGCGGCCTTTTCCAGCGCGCGGATGAGCTCCGGCGGGCAGGCGCGATACGCCTCGTCCAGCACAGACGGCTCGACCACATAAGGCGCCTTTTTATCAAACTTTTCCGCGTACTCACAGACCGCGTCAAAGCCGCGGGCTTTGACGTCGTCCATGATCGCGCGGACGGTTTTCTCGATATCGCCGCGCGCGCCCTCGGCGCGGGCTTTCATCTCGCGGATGACCGCCTGCTCGGCCTGCCCGTCCGCGAGAACGGTTTTCAAAAACATGGCTGTAACACCTCACCTGTGCAGCGAAATGGAGCATGGAATACAGGGTACGGAGCTGACTTACACCCGTGTCCGTCCTCCGCCCTTTGTTTCCATTGTTTTCATTATATCATTTTTCGAGCCCGTTTTCCAGCTCGGCAATAACCTTCTGGATGGCGGTCTTTTTCAGCTTGGCGCTTGCGAGGTTGACAATCACGCGCGCCGAGATGGGAGCGACGTCCTCGATCACCTCGAGGCCGTTTTCTTTGAGCGTTGTACCGGTCTCGACAATATCCACGATTGCGTCCGCAAGTTCCAAAAGCGGCGCAAGCTCGACCGAGCCCTCTATCTTGATGGTCTCGACGTCCATGTTCTTGCGATGGAAGAACGCCTTGGTGACCGCCGGGTACTTGGTCGCAATGACCGGTGTTTTATAGCCGCCGTATACATCCTTGCCCTTTTTGGTCGCCAGCGCAAAACGGCACTTGCCGAAGCCAAGGTCGACCATCTCATAAAAGCTGCCGCCCTTCTCCATGATCGTGTCCTTGCCGACCACGCCCATGTCGCACACGCCGTGCTCAACATAGGTGATCACGTCCGCCGCTTTGGCCAGCACGATCTCAACGCCGGAATCCGGCAGAGCGAAGATCAGCTTGCGCGAGCCTGCCTCGAGTTCGGAGATATCATAGCCTGCGTCTTTGAGCAGGGCAAGCGTTTTCTTCTCCAGACGGCCCTTGGTCAGCGCGATGCGCACAGTATCGCGGCGGGTCGCCGTCTCCGGACGTCCGGCGCCCTGCAGGCTGTCCGCAATGCTCTCCACGTCGATGCCGAAGCCGCCCGCAGGCAGATCCCTGCCGAACTTGGCGCACAGCGAATTATACCGCCCGCCCGACAGGATCGCCGCACCCGCGCCGCCGATATAGCCGCGGAACATCACGCCCGTATAGTAATCCATCTCGTGCACCAGACCAAGGTCGATCATGATGCGGCTGCCGTAACCCGCTTCGTCCAGCGCTTTGTACAGCCGCCGCAGATAAGACACAGCCCCCAGCACGCGCACGTTGCCGGTCAGTGCTTCGACCTCGTCCAGCACCTCCACGCCGCCGAACAGCTGCGGCATCGCGCGGAGCGCCTTTGCCGCCGGGCGGTCGCCATAGGGCGCGAGCGCGTCGCCCAGCGCAGCGAACGACTTGTTTTCGATCAGGCGGCGGATGCTCTCCGCAGCCGCACTGTCCACGCCCAGCTCTTCGACCAGCGACTTATAGATCTCTGCGTGGCCAATCTCAATGCGGAAATTATCCGCTCCCGTCGCATTCAGTGCGCCGAACGCGGCGGACAGGATATCTTTATCGGCTTCCAGCCCGTCCGCGCCGATCAGCTCCGCGCCGACCTGCAGAAACTCGCCTTTGTGCCCGTGGTCGCCCGCTACCGAGCGGAACACCTTCTGGCTGTAATACAGGCGCACGGGCAGTGCTGCGTCGTCCAGGCGTGTCGCCGCGATGCGGGCGATCGGGGTGGTGTTATCCGGTCGCGCCACGCAGATGCGCCCCGACCTGTCGATAATCTTCAGCATATTCTCCTGATCGAGCTCAGGGTTCGCCTGCGCAAACACATCATAATACTCGACCGCAGGGGTGATGACCTCGCTATAGCCGCAGCCCTCAAGCGCATCGCGCACGGCGCGCTCAGTCTGCCGCAGCGCGCGGCAGGAGGCAAACAGCAGGTCACGGGTCCCTTCGGGGGTGGAAATACGGAAACGGTTCATGGCCGGTTAACTCCTTTATCGCTTTATCGCGTTAAAATAATACCATGTTCGGCATCTGCCTGTCAAGACCTGATTTTTCGGATGGTCATATCCCGGTAGGTTGGTGCGTCGTGCACGATCTGGATTTTACCCGCCTGCGCCAGCGCGCGGATACGTGCAAAAATGAACATATCGCCCACACGGTTGCCTGTTTTCATGTCCAGTTCTCCCATCGCGCGGCCTACAGCGTGCGCAGCGGGCATCTCTGCTTCCGTGATGCCGGACAGAATGGCCTCATCGTAAAAATCCGCGGGCACGGACTGCACCCTGCCGTCCACCATCGCGCGCAGGGGCGCGTTTTCCTCCTGCAGGCGCTTCCAGCCAGACAGCAGCTGCCCCTGCTCGGTTTCGGTCAGCTGGCGGCGGTGCTGATAAAAATACGGCATGAGATTGGGTGCAACTTCGCCCACAGCGCTGAAATACGCAATGCCGTCCGTCATCCGTTCCTTCTGCAAACGGCGCTCGACGCGCGCGGCATACCGCTGCAGCAACGCCTGCGGCGCAAAGCGTAACAGGAAATTCAACGCCCGGCTGTCGGTGATCACGCCGACCGCCCCGGCATTGCTCTCTCTTCTGGTCTGGTCATTGATGCGCCTGATTTCGTCGGCCGGCATGGTATTCACCTCGACTGCCCATACCGGGATGTGTTTTTCATACAGGCGGCTGACCACATACCGCATTCCGCACTGTTCCAGCGCGTTGCCCTTGCTGTACCAGATGACGGCTTCGTCCACCTCGTCCAACCGAGCGAGCGTCTCATAATGCCGTTCGACCAGCTCGTCCATCCAGCTGCCGTCTGGCTCCGGGTCGCCATGCCACGGCGTCAGTATCGCTTTCCGCGCAGCACGGTTGGTCACATCGGTGATATCGCCCTCGGAATAATTGTCCAGAAGCGCAAGGATATGGTCATCCGTCATCCCGGGCGCGATATCGTGCTGCGCCTGTCTGAGCAGCCCCCTTGCGCTGTCGCCAAAGCAGATCCAGTACATGCTTTATCCCTCCCTGAACAGCTCGCGGTACATCCGGTCCGGGTTTTCCAAAAAACGCCGGGTGATCTGGTAATGTGAGGTCTTGTGGTACTCGGTTGGGCGGATGCCATCCTCGTCGATCTGCAGCAGGCACGCGCCCGGATAGGTCATCAGCATGGGCGAATGGGTCGCAATAACGACTTGCGAGCTGTCCTCCGTCAGCCGCTGGATATGCGCGAGCAGTTCCATCTGTGAGGCGGGGGACAGCGCGGCCTCGGGCTCGTCCATGATATAAAAGCCTTTTCCGCCGAATCGGCTGCGCACCAGCGAAAGGAAGCTCTCGCCGTGCGACTGGTCATGCAGGGACTTTCCGCCGTAGCGGCGGAGAAACTTCTGATCTCCGATCTCATCGATATAGGATGCAACATTGTAGAAACTCTCTGCGCGAAGGAAAAAGCCGTCCCGCGGACGGTACGGCCCGCGCACAAAGCCCACATAGCGGTACAGCGCGGAATGCGTCTCCTGGGTGGCAAAGCTGAAATTGCGTGTGCCGCCCTCGGCGTTAAACCCCATGCCGACCGCCACCGCCTCGATCAGTGTTGATTTGCCCACGCCGTTCTCCCCCACAAGGATGGTCACCGGCGCGGTAAACGCCAGCGGCTGCTCTGCCAAATGGCGCACGACAGGCAGACCGGACAGATAGTTGTCCTCCGGCGGCAGCTCGCGCAGGTGCACCTCCCGCAAAAACAGGCTGCTCAGCATAGGCTTTACCTCCCCGCGGCGTACTGCTCAGCCAGTCCGGCAACGCAGTCGAGGAAGCTCTCCTCGCCGATCGTGTTTACCTTCCAAAACATCGCCTGGCTGCCGCCCGAGGTGATCGCAGACAGGAACAGCTCGTCCCCGCTGCCGACCAGCGTCACGTTCATGCTTACGCGGTTGCCGCCCGTCCAGCTGTAACGTTCGAACACGCGCACCGCACAACGCACGCCGTTTGCCTCCCAGTCGCTTCCATCCTCATACGAGGCGGACATGCTGCCGTTTAAGATGCCGTCAAACAGGTAATCGTGGAACGCCTGAAAATCCCCTCTGAGGCGTTTTTCGTATTTGGCCATATCTCTCTATCCTTTCTGCTGTCATGCAAACAAGCTGATCTGTGTGGTCTTGGGCATGGAGCCGAGCGCGCCGATCTGGTCGAGCAGCTCGACGACCGCCTTGGACGCCTTGGGGCAGCGCACCGCCATCTCCTCCGCAGAGAGGAACTTGCCGTTTTTGCGCTCCTCGACGATGTTCTGCGCCGCCTGCTCGCCGATGCCGGGCATGGAGGTGAACGGCGGGATCAGCCCGTTCTCGGTCACGATAAAATCGGTCGCATCCGAGGTGTAGATGTCCATCGGCTCAAAGACAAAGCCGCGGCGGTAAAACTCATGGCACACCTCGAGCGTTGTCATCATTTCCTTTTCGGCCGCGGTGATGGTTTTTTCGCGGTCCTTCATCTGCAGCTCTTTGATCTTATCAATGCAGACCTTGTCGCCCTTGATCATGCAGGATGCATCAAAGCCCTTGGCACGCACCGAGAAATACGCCGAATAGAACGCGAGCGGCCGGTGCACCTTGAACCACGCGATGCGAAACGCCATCATAACGTACGCGACCGCGTGCGCCTTGGGGAACATGTACTTGA
>DXFS01000017.1 GCA_019114345.1 Candidatus Agathobaculum pullistercoris
CTCGAAGTGCCCCAAGTGCTTTGAAGGCTTCCCGATCGCGCTGGTTTCCGCCGCGCTGCTCGCGATGTCCTTCATGGGCTTCTCCGGCCTGTCGATCTGGTAAGCAAGGGGGAAAGATAAGAAATGGATATTCAGAATATCATTGCGGCGGTTGCCGTCCTGTTCATCATGGGCATCCTGTTCGCGATCCTGCTGGGCATCGCGGCAAAGGTGTTCGCGGTAGAGGTGGACGAGCGCGTACCGCTGGTGCGTGAGTGCCTGCCGGGCGCCAACTGCGGCGGCTGCGGTTATCCGGGCTGCGACGGTATGGCGGCGGCGATCGTGGAAGGCCGTGCCCCGGTCAACGGCTGCCCGGTCGGCGGCGCGGCTGCGGCGGAGAAGATCGCTGCGGTCATGGGCGTCACTGTGGAGCCGGGCGAGCGCAAGGTCGCGCACGTCTACTGCAACGGCGGCTGCAATGCCGTGGACAAGACCAAGTATGAGGGCCTGCAGGACTGCACTGCGGCGATGCGCGTTGCGGGCGGCCCGAAGGCATGTGCCTACGGCTGCATGGGCCTGGGCTCCTGCGTCAAGGCGTGCGCATTTGACGCGATCCACATTGTGGACGGCGTTGCCAAGGTCGATACCGATAAGTGCGTGGCCTGCGGCAAGTGCGTTGCAGCCTGCCCGAAGAAGCTGATCAACCTGGTGCCGGAGTCCAAGAAGGTGCACGTCAACTGCGTCAACAAGGACAAGGGCCCTGAGGTCATGAAGGTCTGCTCCAACGGCTGCATCGGCTGCAAGATGTGCGAAAAGACCTGTAAGTTCGACGCGATCCATGTGGTCGACGGCGTTGCCAAGATCGACTACGACAAGTGCAAGAACTGCAAGATGTGCGCTAAGGCCTGCCCGAAGGGCTGCATCGAGCCTGTCCCGACCGAAGAGGAAAAGGCCAAGTTCAAGGAGATGCAGGCAAAGCAGGCTGCCGCTGCCAAGGCCAAGGCTGAGGCTGCCAAGGCGGAAGCTGCCGCTCCTGCTGCTGAGGACAAGTAATGGATTATCTGCATCCCAAGCTGGATGACGCTGCTATCGCCCGCATGTCGAGCCTCGCGCTCGCCCATGTGGGCGATGCCGTTTATGAGATACTGGTGCGGTCGTACCTTGCGTGCGGCGGCACCCAGACGGCCAAAAACCTGCACAGCCGCACGGTGGCACTCGTGCGCGCCTCCGCGCAGGCGGAGGCGGTGCAGCGCATCCTGCCCCTGCTGGATGAAGCAGAGCAGGAGGTGTTCCGGCACGGCCGCAACGCCAAGCCCAAAACCGTGCCCAAATCCTCGTCTGTTGCGGAATATGCGTATGCGACCGCGCTTGAGGCGCTGTTCGGCTGGCTGTACCTGAAGCAGAGGTACGGCCGCATTAACGAGCTGTTCGGCGTGATCGCGCAGGATTTCTGAGATGCGCGGCAGACAATGGAAAAGCAAAAAGGCTTCCCTGTGGGGAAGTCTTTTTTATATTGCAGCTGCTTTTCGGGTATAAGACGGTAAAAATGCCTCATACTGAAAAATAGGAGGCGAAATACCTTGCTAAAGCTCATCCATGCGAGTAAAATATATCATGAAAGCGGTGTCTGTGCACTGCGGGACATCAACCTGACAGTCCGCACCGGGGATTATGTTTCGGTCACCGGCGCGTCGGGCTCGGGCAAGTCCACGCTCATGCATGTGCTCGGGCTGCTCGATACGCTGACCGGGGGCAGCTACCTGCTCGACGGGGAGGATGTATCCCGCCTGCCGCCGCAGGCGCTCGCGCGCCTGCGCAGCGAACGGATCGGCTTTGTGTTCCAGCGGTTCCAGCTGATGCCGGGTATGACGGCGCTGGAAAATGTGGCCCTGCCGCTGGCGCTGCAGGGTGTTGCGCGTGCAGCGCGGCTGGCGCGCGCCGCGGAACTGCTTGAGATGGTCGGCCTGTCCGGCCGGATGGATCACAAGCCCGGGCAGCTGTCCGGCGGGCAGCAGCAGCGGGTGGCGATCGCGCGCGCAGTGGTTGCAAGCCCGGCGGTCGTGCTGGCGGACGAGCCCACGGCGGGGCTGGACCCTGCCGCGGCGGAAGAAGTGCTCTCCCTGCTGGGCGGGCTGCACAGGGCAGGCAATACGGTTGTCCTGATCACGCATGACCGCCACGCTGCCGCATGCGCGGAACGGCGGGTCACGCTGGAAAACGGCGTCCTGCACGGCGGGCAGACCTTTTGAGGGGTGTTTTTATGAAACGACGGGATAAGGATAACTATTATCTGGATATGGCCCAGGTAGCGCTTGAGCGCGGCACCTGCCTGCGGCGCAATTTCGGGGCGGTGATCGTCAAAAACGATGTGATTGTTTCGACCGGTTATACCGGTGCTCCGCGCGGGCGGCAGAACTGTATTGATATCGGCACCTGCATCAGGCAGAAAATGGGGATCCCGCGCGGCGAGCGCTATGAATTCTGCCGCTCGGTGCATGCCGAAGCCAATGCGATCATTGCGGCGCCGCGTGAGCAGATGCTTGGGGCAACGCTCTATCTGGTCGGCCGCGATATGGCGACCGGGGAGATTATGACGGACGCCAATTCCTGCACGATGTGCAAGCGCATGATCATCAATGCGGGGATTGAAAAGGTGGTTATCCGGCGGGACAACGATACATACGATACCATCAGCGTGCACGAGTGGATCGAGCACGATGACGTGCTAGACGGACAGACCGGATACTGAAGCGCCGGAACATATATCCTTTTTTTGGTAAAAAGCCCGCCGCAGGCAGGCTTTTTAGGAATAAACTTGCGGGGCACCGCGGGTTTTTCTGCGCGCCTGCAGAGCAAAGCGCGTATAATCAGTTGTAAGATACAATACAAAGGAGGACACAACGATGGAACTGAAAATTTTCAAGTGCATGCATTGTGGGAACATTATTGAAATGATTGACGATCACGGTGTACCGGTGGTCTGCTGCGGTGAGCCGATGAAGGCATTCAAAGCCGGCGAGAGCGACGGGGCAGCAGAAAAGCATGTCCCGGCGGTCAAGGCGGAGGGCGATGTGATCCGCGTTTGCGTAGGCGAGGTGGCACATCCGATGACGGAGGAACACCATATCGCCTTCATCTGGCTGGTGACCGATCAGGGCGTACACCGTGCCGTGCTCAACCACACCGGAGCGCCGGAAGCGGTTTTCCATCTGGCAGAAGGTGAGAAGGCGGAAGCAGTATACGAATTCTGCAACCTGCACGGCCTGTGGAAAAAGGCGCTTTAATCTGATCTGCAGTCAAAAGAAGAACAGCCGGGCAGCCCGTATCGGGGCTGCCCGGCCGTTTTTACAGGACAAACGCCCGGCAAAGCCGGGCGTTTTGGTATTCCGGGGAAATGCGGTGCGCATAATGAAGCTGCGCGGAAGCGTGGGATCACATCATATCCAGCAGGCGGTAGCAGCGCGCCTTGGTATAGCTCTGGCGGAAGCTGTACGACGCCAGCTGCGCGGCGGTATCATCGGATGCGCCCTCAGCGGCGTTTTCCGCACCGGAGTCGCGTTCTTCGACCCACTGCTGGAAGCTGGCCTCTTCAGAGGCATACTGGTCTGCATTAAGGATAGTGGACAGGTAATCGTACATATCCATCAGCAGGGAATCCCACTGCTCGAACGAGCTGGCGGTCAATGCAAGCTCGTCTTCCGTCGTAGCAGCTGAGGCGATCTGCAGGTCATTTTCTTCCAGTTTGTCAATGCGGTCTGAGAAGGTCTGCTTCTGTTCGGATTGCTGCTGCTGGCTTTCCTCCTGCCGCTGTGCGGATTCCTGGGCCTCCGTCAGCTGCTCGCGCAGATCCGCGACCTGGCTTTTCTGATCCTCGGTCAGGGTGTCGTCTGCATCGAGGGTGTCAAGCATGGCGGCGCACTGGTCATACTGGCTGTTATCCAGATATTCCTGCGCACGGGCAAGGTCGGAGGCGAATTCGCTGTCCGACTGGGCGGTCTGTGCCTGATTGAGCAGATCCTCAACCGCGGCATAGAGCGCAGAGGACGGGTCGGTCACGCGGTTCTGCAGCTGCTTGAGCGCCGCGACCGCTTCTGTGTACTGGCCGTTGTCCACATAGTCCTGCGCGTCCTGATAATCGCGGAGCAGCTGGATGGTCGCGTCCAGCGAGGACGGATCATCCGCCTCAGCCTGTGCTGCCTGGTAATATTCGAGCGCTTTGTCGAAATCACCGCGCGCCATATACTGCTCGGCGAGCGTCAGGTTTTCATCCGGCTGGCGCGACAGGAAATACCACACGCCGCCGCCGGCCAGCGCAGCGATCACGAGCACAATAACAACGATGACAGCTGCTTTTTTCCCCTTGGAAGGCCTGCGGTAAGGGCGGTCATCCGGGTCGGGCGTACCGAAATACGTGGTGCGGGGGGACGATGGAGCGCCTGCCGACCGCTGGACGGGGGGGACGTCGATCGGCGGCAGTTCATCCGCCGCGGGCATGCGCGGATCCGTTGCAGCAAGCGGATCACCGGATGTCACGCCGTCCTGCGCGCCGCCGGCTGCGGGATGGCCTTCTTTCATCGCAGCGTCGAAGGCGGAAAGGTCAATGGGACCGTTCAGTTCATCCGGGAGTGAGGTAAAGACGGCAGTTTCGTCGTTTACACCCTCCTGCTCAATCACCGCGCCGCAGAATGGGCAGAATTTACCCGCAATGGGCAGCTCCTTGCCGCAGTTCTTGCAAAGCATGTATGGTTTCCTCCTCTTGCAATAAGTTGTAAAAGCATGCAGTTATAATAAATCTATATTAGTATAGCACGGGAGCTGGTTCTTGTAAACCTCTGCATAACAGACGCAGGCGGGCGGTCCCGGGTTCCGCAAAAACATGGGAAATATCAGGAAAATGCACTTTGTATCGAAACTGAAACCTTGCTTGCGCTTGACAAGCCATGCGCGCAAACGTACAATAGAAACAACGATGTGACAAGGGGGAGTTGCCTTGAAAAAACGTGTTTTGAGCGGCCTGCTGGCCGCTATGATGCTGCTGACAACCACCGCATTTGCTGCGGAGGATGGCAGCGCCGGTACAGCGGCGGATGATACGTCCGCAACGGCTGCGGAGCAAACGCAGAGCGGTACGGTGCTGACCTTTTCGGTCACCCTGCCGGATGAATTTAACACCGACCGGATGGAGGATGCGATAGCCGAACAGGTGCGCACGGTGCTTGTGCAGCGCCTGTCGCAGCTCAACCTGGAAGGGGCGCAGATCGATTTCCCCGAGGACCGGCAGACGGTTGTTGTCACCCTGCCTGCGGACGCGGAAACGGACGGTGTGGCGGAGTTTCTCGCTTGGCAGAACGCTTTGGAATTCACGGATGCGGACGGCAAGGTCTGGCTGACCGGAGCAGATGTGTCGGAGAGTTCGGTCGGGTTTGCCGAGGACGGCACGCCGTACATACAGATCAGCTTTACCGAAGAGGGCGGGCAGACGTTCGCAGAGGCGCTGGAAGCGTCCGATGCGCTGGATGTTACGATGGACGGCGAGCAGATCGCACAGGTCACGGCGGAGGACGCGGGCGAGTCCGGCAGCTGCACCCTGACCGGCAGCTTCACCGAGGATGAGGCGCGGCTGTTTGTCGCGCGCATCGTTGCAGGTGAGCTGCCCGTTGCATTGACACTGACCGGTACATCGACCGGCGAAACCACGGATCCTGCTGAGCCGGAACAGCCTGCTGAGCCTGAAGTGCCGGCAGACCCGTCCTTCCCGGATATCGCGGGGCACTGGGCGGAGGACGCGCTCAATACCGCGGTGGAAATGGGCCTGCTCAACGGTGTAGACGGCAAGATCCTGCCGAACGACCCGGTCAAGCGCTCGGAGGCGGTCGTCATCCTGAACCGCGTGCTGGGTGCGTCGGTTGCGGACAGCACCAGCGGCCTGACCGGTAATCCGCAGGGCGCATGGTATACCGAAGATCTGGGCAAGGCCATCCACCTCGGCCTGATTGACGCCAACGACAGCCGTAATTTCAACACCGCCTCCACCCGTGCGGAAGCCTTTGTGCTGATCGCCCGTGCGTTCGTTTATGACCGAGCAGAGTCGGCGGCGGATGAACTGAGCGCATTTACCGATACCGGCTCGATGACCGACGAGCAGCTGCAGGCTGTCGCGGCGCTGGTGGCCGAGGGCATCGTCAACGGCAGCACTGCCACCACGCTGAGCCCGGATGCGCAGCTGACCCGTGCGGAGTTTGTCACCATGGTGACCCGCATTGCGGACAATATCCTTGTCCCGCAGGAAGAGACGGAGCAGCCGGACACGGGTGACAGCGCGGATAGCAATACAACGGAAGAAGATACACAGCAAACCGAAGACAACGGGCAGCAGGATGAGGAGCAGCCGGCGGAAGCTGCGCAGCAGAGCTCGATCCGCGGCGGCAGCATTATTTCCCTGCCGCAAAGCGAGCTTTCGGATACTGTGATCCGCGGCGACCTGATCTATGCGGCGGCCGCATCGGACATCACGCTGGATGCCGTCACCTCCGGCGACCGGGTGGTGCTCAAGGGTGCGGAGCAGACCGCGCTGAGCGCATCGAACGGGACTGCCCTGTCCATCCTGGCCATTGATCCGGCGGGCTCGGCGGAAGTTGACCTTTCGTCCGATTCCGCTGCCGATACGCTTGTCATCGCGGGCAAGGGCGGCGCGGTAAACTTCAATGGCGCGGCGGACGATATCGAGATTACAGCTTCGAACCGTACGATTAACCTGACCGGCATGCAGGCATCCACCCTGACGGTGACCGGTACAGGCAATACCATTATTGTAGACGGCGATATTGGCGCAATCGCGATCAATGGCGGTGCGAAAAACAATACGCTGACGCTGAACGGCAATACGGAGACCCTGCTGGTCGCGGGCGTCGGCTCGACAGTGGGCGGCAGCGGCAAGGCGGGCTCGGTCGATATCCGTGCGGTGGACTGCACGGTGACCGTCGCTGCGGATTCCGTAGTTGAGAATATTGACCAGGGTTTGTCCGGCGTTTCCATCCAGATGGGCGTGCCGACCAAGGTCACCCCGGGCGGCTCGCTGCTTACGCAGGTTACCTTTACGGGTGTGACCGAGGACAAGGTTTGTTCGGCGCAGTGGTATCAGGATGGCAAGGCGCTGGAGGGTTACGGCAACGACCATTTTGCCCTTTCTTCGGACGCGGTGTCCCGCCATACCACGTATTTTACCTTTACCAAGGACATGCAGACCAGCGTGACCATGGGCTTTAAGCTGACGTACGACAACCCGTCCACGGGCGAGGTCGAAGAGCTGTATGTGGAAAAGACCGTCCCGATCGAAAACTATTCGGATGACTGGTATTACCAGCGGGACGTCAACCGCATCCTGAACCTGGTTTCCTCTACATACCGCGGCAACTACACCACAGCCTATGCGGTCAACGGCGACTATTCGCAGACCGAGAAGGAAATCTGGATCAACGCCAAGGGCTACTCGAGCAATACGCAGTACCTGCTTTGGATCAACCGTGCGTACCAGCACGTCAACGTGTTCCAGGGCTCCAAGGGCAACTGGAAGATGATCAAGTCCTTCCTCGTCGGCACGGGTGCAGCCTCTACGCCTACGCCGACCGGGTTGACCACGGTTTCCTATAAGTCCGCGGCCGGTTGGACGACCAGCACCTATACCGTGCGCCCGGTCGTCGGCTTCTATCCCGGCACGGGCTATGCGTTCCATTCGCGCCTGTGCTACCCGGGCACGGATACCGAGTATGATTACAGTGCAGGCTATCCGGTATCGCACGGCTGCGTCCGTATGTACAAGAGCGATATCAACTGGATCTATAACAATATTCCGGTCGGCACGGCGGTCGTGATCTTCTGATCCGCCCCGCCGGAGCAGTCCGGCTCTGAAGAAAATGAGCGCACTGCGCTCATTTTCTTTTTGATGCGGTATGGGACAGATTCCCCCTGTTTGTAGGAGATTTTACAACAATGGCAGAAAAAATTGTGTTAGGATTATCGGGCGGCGTGGATTCCGCGGTCGCCGCGGCGCGGCTGGCCGCGCAGGGCTTCGAGGTGCACGGCCTGTTCCTTGAGGTGGGCCTCGGCGGCGAGCAGGCGGCGCAGCGCACAGCGGACGAGCTGGGCATCCCACTTTATATCGCACACCGGCGCGAGGCGTTCGAGCAGCGGGTGTGCGCCTATTTTGCGGATTCCTTCCGCAATGCGCGCACGCCCAATCCCTGCGTGGTGTGCAACCCGCTGATCAAGTTCCGCGCGCTGACCGATTATGCGGACGAGATCGGTGCGCCGTACATTGCGACCGGGCATTACGCCCGCACCGGGCGCGACGCTGCGGGCCGTGCGCTGCTGCTCCGCGCCCGCGCAGCCAAGGATCAGACCTATATGATGCACCGCCTGCCGCGCGAGACGGTCGCGCGGTGCGTATTCCCGCTGGGCGAAAGCGCGGGTAAGGACGAGGTGCGCGAAAGCGCGCGGGAGATCGGCCTTGGGATTGCGGACAAGCCGGACAGCATGGACATCTGCTTCATCCCGGACGGCGACGTACACGGCTGGCTCGAACGCCACGGCGCAGCCTGCCCGCCGGGCAATTTTGTCGATGAGCAGGGCAATGTGCTCGGGCAGCACAAGGGCATCCACTGTTATACAGTCGGCCAGCGCAAGGGGCTGGGCGTGGCCGCGGAGGGGCGGCTGTTTGTACACGAGCTGCGGCCGGAGACGAACGAGGTCGTGCTCTCGCTGGAGGACGTGTTCCGTAAGGAGATCGAAGTGCGGAATGTGCATTATATCGCGCCCGAATATGCGGCAGACGGCCCGTTTGCCTGCGAGGTGCGCGTGCGCTTTTCCAAGCGCAGCGACCGTGCAACGGTTTACCCCGAGGGGGAGCACGCCCGCATCGTGTTCGAGGACGCGGTGCGCGCGCCGGCGCGCGGGCAGTCCGCCGTGTTTTACGACAGCGACATCGTGATCGGCGGCGGCTTTATCGCATAGCCTGCTTCCGGAAACAGAACTTACCCCGCAAGGGCGGGATACGGAGTGAAAAAGATATGACGGAAAACCATTCCCTGCAAGGGCATGTGCTTGCCAGCTTCACCGAACTGGTCTGGGGCACGACCTTTGTTTCGACCAAGGTGCTGCTGCGCGCCTTTTCGCCGTTGGAGATCATGATTGCACGCTTTGCGCTTGGCTTTCTCGCCCTTCTGATCGTCGGGAAAGGGCTGATGAAGGCGCAGGAAAAATGGCACGAGCTGCTGTTTGCCTTTGCCGGGCTGACCGGCGTGACCCTGTACTTCCTGATGGAAAACATCGCGCTGACCTACATTTCCGCCTCGCTCGTGGGCGTGATCGTGGCGGCGGCGCCGCTGTTCACCGCGCTGGTCGCGGCTGCCGTGCTGCGCGAAAAACTCAGCCGCTGGTTTTTCCTCGGCTTTGTGTGTGCGATGGCGGGCGTGGCGATGGCCTCGCTGGCTGGCGTGAGCGAGCTCAGCCTCGACCCGCGCGGCGTACTGCTCGGCGTGGGTGCGGCGTTCGTTTGGGGTGTGTATTCGGTGATCGTGCGCAAGCTGGGCGCGATGGGCTACCGCACTGTGCCGCTTACCTGCCGCATCTTCGGATACGGGCTGCTGTTTTTACTGGTGCCCGCGTGTATCGAGGGGTTCCCGGCGCCGCTTTCCGCCTGGACCGAGCCGCTGCATGTTGCAAACCTGCTGTTCCTCGGCCTGCTGGCCTCTGCGACCTGCTTTGTAACCTGGAACCGGGCGGTGTTCCTGCTCGGCCCGGTCAAGACCAGCGTGTACATCTACGCGACGCCGGTCATCACCATTGTCAGCTCGGCGCTCATCCTGCATGAGGCGATGACGCCCGTTATGTGGCTGGGCACGGCGCTCGCGCTCGGCGGCCTCATCCTCTCCGAGCACCGGGACAAGCCGCCCGCCGGGCAGGAACAGGCAGAGTGAATGCCCCGGAAAAATATCGAACAAATATTCGATAAAATGATTGCATTCAAATCGGCATCCTGTTATAATGGGCATATCGAAAAGATTGTGCAGGAGGCTATTTATGGCTACCAGGAAACAGATTGAAACGGTCGCGCCCGCGGCCGATAAAAAGAAGGCGCTCGAGGCCGCGCTCGGCCAGATCGAGCGCCAGTTCGGCAAGGGATCGGTCATGCGCCTGGGCGAAAACGCCGGCATGAACGTCGACCATATCCCGACCGGGTCGATCGGCCTGGATCTCGCGCTTGGTATCGGCGGCCTGCCGCGCGGCCGTATTGTGGAGATCTACGGACCGGAGTCCTCCGGTAAGACCACAGTTGCGCTGCACTGCGTGGCAGAGGCGCAGAAAATGGGCGGTACGGCCGCGTTTATCGACGCGGAGCACGCGCTCGACCCGGTTTACGCCAAGGCGCTCGGCGTGGATATCGACAGCCTGCTGGTTTCCCAGCCGGACACCGGCGAGCAGGGCCTGGACATTGCCGAGGCGCTCGTGCGCTCGGGGGCGATTGACATTGTGGTCATCGACTCGGTCGCCGCGCTCACCCCGCGCGCCGAGATCGAGGGCGAGATGGGCGACTCGTTCGTCGGCCTGCACGCCCGCATGATGAGCCAAGCCATGCGCAAGCTGGCAGGTTCAATCTCCAAGTCCAACTGTGTGGCGATCTTCATCAACCAGCTGCGCGAAAAGGTCGGCGTGATCTACGGCAGCCCCGAGGTGACGACCGGCGGCCGCGCGCTCAAGTTCTATGCGTCCGTGCGTTTGGACGTGCGCCGTATGGAGCACCTCAAGAACGGCACGGAAATGATCGGCAGCCACACCCGCGTGAAAGTCGTCAAGAACAAGGTCGCGCCGCCGTTCAAGGAGGCGGAGTTCGACATCATGTACGGCGAGGGCATCTCGCGCACGAGCGAGCTGGTCGACCTGGGCGTCAAATACGGTATTGTAAGCAAGTCGGGCGCGTGGTTCTCCATGGGCGATATGCGCCTTGGGCAGGGCCGCGACGCGGCCAAGCAGTTCTTTAAGGACCATCCGGATATTGCGGACGATGTGCAGAAGCAGATCATGGACAAGGTCGAGGAAGAGCGCCGCAAGGCGCATCAGGCGACCGCAGCCAAGGCGGCGGCAGCCGTACCGGCTGAGCCGGCGGCCAAGCCCGCTGCACCCAAGGTGAGCTCGGCTAAGGCGGTCTCGATCGATGCGGACGATTTCGACGACCTGGATGACGAATAATGCATGAGGAACAATGCCGCGCAGCACTGGACGCGGCGGCAAAACAGCTTTCCTACCGCGCGCTGAGCACACAGCTGCTGCGGGACAAGCTGCTGGAAAAGGGCCACAGCGAGGATGCGGTGGAATATGCCCTCGCGTGGCTCACCGAGCGCCGCCTGCTGGACGACGCGGCCTACGCGGAAAGCGTGGTGCGCGGCTACAAGCGCCGGGGCTATGGAGCCATGCGCATCCGGCAGGAGTTGACGCGCCGCGGCGTGGACCGGGAAACGGCCGAGGCGGCGATGCAATCTTTTTCGGCTGACCGGGAACAGCTTTGCTCCCTGCTGGACAAGCGCCTGCACGGCGATGTATCCGACCGCAGGGAGATCGACAAGGCGGTTGCGGCGCTGCAGCGGCGCGGGTTCTCGTGGGGGGAGATCCGCGACGCGCTCGCGGCCTACGGCAGCAGCCTGCCGGAGGAAGAGGGATCATAAAGCGGCCGCGCACGGAAAGTGCGCGGCCGCTTTGCATGAAAAAACCGCCCGTTGGGCGGTTTTTTGTTTAACCCGGGGTTATTTTACGACTTCGATCAGGTCGCTGATTTCGCAATCAAGCGCAATGCACATTTTCAAAAGAAGTGCGCTGTCGTAACGGACGACTTTGTTTTTGTAGTAATTATCTATAATTTGATAACAGATCCCTGTGCGTTTGCTCAACTCATAACGTGTCATGCCGCGCTGTGCCAGCATTTCTTTCAGGCATAACCTGATACTGCTCAATGACCTCACCTCATATATACTCTAATTAGTATATATGTAATTGACAATTCTAATAATTAACGATATCATTTAATAAAGATATCATTATATAAGGTGATAAAGATGAAGTATCAGCGCATTTTTCAGCAAATCGCCCGAAAGCACGGCACGACCCCGGAGGCCGTCCGGCGGGAGATCCAGCAGGCGATCGACGCGGCCTTTGACAATCCGCCTGATGACCTCGCCGCCTATCGCATCCGCCGGATCCCCTGCAAGGGGGAACGCCCTACGCCCGAAGAGGCCATCGCCTACCTCAGCGGGCAGGTTGCAGACCGGAAATAAGCAAAGCCGCCGGAACCGTGGTTCCGGCGGCTTTCTGTTGGGAAAAGGTCACTGCCCGGTGCCATTGTGCGCCAAGTGATGGGCGAAGGGCGTGCTGTCGAGCGCTTTGCGCAGGGCGGGATACAGTGCCATGGCGACGACCACCGCAATGATGGTGTTCGGCGGGGAGGTCAGCAGCTTGGGGATGTTGCTGACGAATGCGGGCGCCAGCGCGCTGCCGCCGATCATCAGCTCCACGATGCCTTTGACCATATAAAACACGGACGAGAACACTGCCGCCACGATGCAGGCGATCAGATTGCGCGAAAATTTCTTCGCCGCTGCGTGCGCCGCGTAGGCAATCAGCCCGCACAGCCATGCCATCAGGAAAAAACGGATAAAGGTGATCCATGCCTCGGGAGCATATTCGGGCGTCATCAGGTCGAACAGCATGGACCCGAACCCTGCCGCCAGCCCGCCGCGCACCGGGCCGAGCAGCAGCCCGCACAGCAGCACAAAGGCGTTGGCGAGTTTGATCATGGTTGTCCCGGTTGGCGTCGGGATGCGGATGGATAAAAACATTGTCACGACAAAAACGACAGCCGCCATCAGGCCGACCGCGACAATTTCATACAGCGTGATTTTGCTTTTCCGGTTTTCCATGGTGGATTCCCCCTGTTTGCGTTTGATCTGGCAATAAGGATAGCGCGTTATTGACCTCTTTCAAATATCCAATTCATAATTTTTTTATAATGCCAGATAGGACGCGGATAAACTTCCGGCTTTCCGCGCAGAATAGCACAGGAATGGGAGAACGCTCCCGGAGAGGGGAAAGAATGCATGAAGCTGGATAAACAACGCTACCAGCAGCTGCTTGCGCAGAAAAGCCCGCCCTCGCCGCTGTGGAAGGACTGCCTCAAGGCGTTCCTGTTCGGCGGGGCGATCTGCACCGTGGGCGAAGGCGTGAGCAACTTCTGGCAGGCGCGCGGGCTGGAGACGGCGGACGCCGCGGCGGCGACGTCGATCACGATGGTGTTCCTGGGGGCGCTGCTCACCTGCCTGCATCTGTACGAAAAGCTCGCCAAGCACGCGGGCGCGGGCACGATTGTGCCGATCACCGGGTTTGCCAACTCGATCGTGTCGCCCGCGATGGAGTTCAAGAGCGAGGGGCTGGTGCTCGGCATGGCGGCGAAGATGTTCGTAATCGCGGGCCCGGTGCTGGTGTACGGTATTGCGGCGAGCGTGGTTTACGGGCTGGTGCTGTTTTTGCTGGGAGGAGGCGGGGCAGCATGATCGAGCATATTGGGCGGCGCACCCTGCGGTTCACCGATCCGCCGCGCATCCTGTCCCACGCGGCGGCGGTGGGCAAAAAAGAGGGCGAAGGGCCGCTCAGCGGGCGGTTTGATTTTGTGACGCAGGACGACCGGATGGGACAGAAATCGTGGGAACTGGCCGAAAGCGAACTGCAAAAGACCGCAATCAGGACGGCGCTCCAAAAGGCGGGGATGCAAAAAAGCGATCTGGACATGATCCTGGCAGGCGACCTGCTCAACCAGTGCACCGGATCGTTCCTCGCGTCCATGCAGTCGGACGTGCCGTATCTCGGACAGTACGGCGCGTGCTCGACCATGGCGCAGGGGCTGGCGCTCGGCGCATGCCTGGTGGGTGGCGGCGCGGCACAGCGACTGCTGGCGGCAGCGTCCTCGCACTTCTGCTCGGCGGAGCGGCAGTACCGCTTCCCGCTGGCCTACGGCGGCCAGCGCACCCCGACCGCCCAGTGGACGGCCACCGCGGCCGGTGCGGTGGTTTTGGGCGAAGGCCAAAGCCGCCCTTCCCGCGCGAAGCGGGACAATGCGGCGGGGTTGGGGAAACAGGGTGACGGGCATATCTGCATCACGCATGCGCTGTTCGGCAAAATGGTCGAGATGGGCGTGACAGACGCGAACAACATGGGCGCGGCCATGGCTCCGGCAGCGTATAATACTCTGTCCACGCTGCTCGCCGACCTCGGCGCGCAGCCAAAGGATTTCGACTGCATCGTGACCGGCGACCTCGGGCATGTGGGCGCGGATCTGCTGCTCACCCTGCTGCGCGAGGACAGGATCGACCTGTCTCCGGTGTATTCGGACTGCGGCAGCCTGTTGTTCGGCGACGAGCAGGACGCGCATGCGGGCGGGTCGGGCTGCGGCTGCTCGGCAGCGGTGCTGTGCGGGCCGCTGCTGCGCGATATGCAGGCGGGCAAAATCAAACGCCTGGTATTCGCGGGTACAGGCGCGATGATGAGCCCGACCTCGGTGCAGCAGGGGCAGCCCATCGCGGGCATCTGCCACGCGGTCGTGATCGAAAGGAGCGGCGCATGAACTGGATGGAGTATATAAACGCCTTCTGGGTGGGCGGCGCGATCTGCGCGGCCTGCCAGGTGTTCATTGACAAGACCAGGCTGACCCCGGCGCGTATCCTGGTCAGCCTGGTGGTGATCGGCGTGTTTTTGCAGGCCATCGGCATTTATCAGCCCGTGGTGGACTACGCAGGCGCGGGCGCGACCGTGCCGCTTTTGGGCTTCGGGTATTCGCTGGCCAAGGGCGCCGCCAAGGCGGTCGCGGAAAAGGGGCTGCTCGGCGTGTTCACCGGCGGTGTGACCGGCGCTGCGGGCGGCATCGCGGCGGCGATCGTGTTCGGCTGCCTGTTCGCGCTGCTGGCGAAGCCCAAGTCAAAAAGCTGAAGGGGCGCGCAAGCGCCCCCTTTGCCGAATATGCTGTTGTTTTCAGGAATTCCGGCGTTTGAAGTCCAGATATCCCTGCAGGATGAGCGAGGCTGCGACCGCATCCACGGTTTGGCGGTGCTTTTTGGCCTTTTTGCCGGTCTGGTGTAAAATATCATGGGCGGCGACCGTCGTGCGGCGTTCGTCCCAAAGCACGACGTGCAGTCCGGTGCGCTCCTCGAGCGTTTTGGCCAGTGCCTCGCACTTTTTTGCGCGTTCGCCCACTGAGCCGTCCATATTTTTCGGCCAGCCGAGCACGATCTCCTCGATCTTGTTTTCCGTGATGAAGGAGAGCAGCTTGTCCACCAGCTTGTCGTAATTCCATTCGTGGATCACATGCGGCGAGCCGGCCAGAAAGCCGGACGGGTCGGAGACCGAAAGACCGGTGCGCGCGTCGCCGTAGTCGATACCCAAAATACGCATCTTGATACCTCTATATCTTGTGTTTGCGCATAGTATATCATAAAATGCGGAAAAAAGCAGCACTTTTGTGCAAAAAAATATTGACTGCGGGGCATGCAGCGTGCTATACTTTAAGAACCTATGCAGGTTCTTTTTTTGCGCCCATTTTTTGTGTGTCACGGAGGATGGGCCCGGAACACTGTCAGAGGGAGGCAATTGGTCCCTCACCTATGCCACAGGGGCATGGGACGGGACGGAATATTAAAAGGAGGTGCCGTTATTTATGCGCGTTAAGATCACGCTCGCCTGCACGGAGTGCAAGCAAAGAAATTATGACACAAACAAGAACAAGAAGAACAATCCCGACCGTCTGGAAATGAACAAGTACTGCCGTTTCTGCCGTAAGCATACGCTGCACCGCGAAACGAAGTAAGAGAAAGGAAGTAGCTGCATGGCTGAAGAAACCAAGGCAAAAAAGCCCGGGTTCTTTGCGCGTATTGGCAAGTGGTTCCGCGAGCTGAAGAGCGAGTGCCGCAAGATTGTCTGGCCGACCCGCCAGCAGACGGTGAATAACACGCTGGTCGTTATCGCCTGCGTTGTGATCATTGGCATTTTTATCTGGATCATCGATTTCCTGCTTGGCCTCGGTGTCCAGGCGCTGCTTTCATTCTTCGCCGCCTAAAAGGAGGCAATTATGTCAGACGCTGCAAAATGGTACGTGGTGCACACGTACTCCGGCTACGAGAACAAAGTAGCCTCTTCGATCGAAAAAGCGGTCGAAAACCGCAAGCTGCATGACCTGATTCAAGCCGTCAACATCCCGACCGAAACGGTCACCGAGGTAAAGGACGGCAAAAGCCGCGAGGTCGAGCGCAAGCTCTTCCCCGGTTATGTGCTTGTCAAAATGGTCATGACCGATGAAACCTGGTATCTGGTCCGCAATACCCGCGGCTGCACCGGCTTTG
This sequence comes from Candidatus Agathobaculum pullistercoris, assembly GCA_019114345.1. GTDB lineage: Bacteria > Bacillota > Clostridia > Oscillospirales > Butyricicoccaceae > Agathobaculum > Agathobaculum pullistercoris. The sequence continues at coordinate 16,410 of DXFS01000017.1, forward strand.
TCGGCCAGGACAAGTCCGGCGGCTCCAAGCCGATCCCGCTGACCGAGGAAGAGATCCTCGCAATGGGCGTGGAGAAGCGCGAGATAGAAGTCAACTATGCTGCCGGCGACAGCGTGCGTGTCATCGACGGCCCGCTGGCAGGCTTTATCGGCGTTGTGTCGTCGGTTGAGCCGGATAAGAACAAGGTAAACGTTACGGTTTCCATGTTCGGCCGCGAGACCCCTGTCGAGCTTGAGCTCGACCAGGTCGAAACGCTCGACGAGTAAAAGCTTTTTCCTGCGGATGCGACCCGCAAACTAAAATACGTTCCGCCGTCAGGCGGCATTCAAACCGCAGTTCTGTGAACTGCATCCCAAGACCGAGCTTTGCCCGATTTTGGGAGATTCCCCGACCCAGCCGCCCCGGGCGGCGCCGTTCGGGTATCGTCCGGCCGCAGGCCGGACGTATATAGGGTGCTTGTGAAGCACCCTATACAGAAGTGGGAGAGTATGAACGCATACTCGCCAGCCACCACATTTTTTGAAGGAGGAACCTTTCAACATGGCACAGAAAGTAATCGGCTATATCAAGCTCCAGATTCCCGCAGGCAAGGCGACCCCGGCTCCCCCGGTAGGCCCGGCCCTCGGCCAGCATGGTGTTAACATCATGTCCTTTACCAAGGAATTCAACGAGCGCACCAAGAACGACGCCGGCATGATCATCCCGGTTATCATCACCGTCTATGCGGACCGTTCGTTCAGCTTTGTCACCAAGACGCCCCCGGCGCCGGTCCTGATCAAGAAGGCCTGCGGCATTGAGTCCGGCTCGGCTGTCCCGAACAAGACCAAGGTTGCCAAGCTCTCCAAGGCGGACTGCCAGAAGATCGCAGAGACCAAGATGCCCGACCTGAACGCTGCTTCCCTCGAAGCTGCGATGAGCATGATCGCGGGCACCGCCCGTTCGATGGGTATCACTGTCGAGGAATAAGTTTTACAAATAAGCTGAATGGATTTTGACCGCGTTTGCAGGCGGTCAAAGTGGGAGGGTAAGGTTTAGCCTGTCCCGCATTACCACTTAAGGAGGATTTATTGTGCATAAAGGTAAAAAGTATGTAGACAGCGCAAAGACGATCGACCGCTCCAAGCTGTACGATCCCGCTGAGGCGCTTTCCACCGTTATTTCCACCGCGAAGGCCAAGTTCGACGAGACCGTTGAGCTGCACGTTAAGCTGGGCGTTGACTCCCGTCATGCGGACCAGCAGGTCCGCGGCGCGATCGTACTGCCCCACGGCACCGGCAAGAATGTCCGCGTAGCGGTATTCGCCAAGGGCCCGAAGGCGGACGAGGCGCTGGCTGCCGGCGCTGACATCGTAGGCGCTGAGGACCTGATGGAGCGCATCCAGAAGGAAAACTTCTTCGAGTTCGACGTTGTTATCGCGACCCCGGACATGATGGGTATCGTCGGCCGTCTGGGCCGCGTGCTCGGTCCTAAGGGCCTGATGCCGAACCCGAAGGCCGGTACGGTTTCCATGGACGTTGCAAAGGCTGTCCAGGAGTCCAAGGCTGGTAAGATTGAGTACCGCCTGGATAAGACCAACATCATCCACTGCCCGATCGGCAAGGCTTCCTTCGGCGCTGAGAAGCTGCAGGACAACTTCGACGCTCTGATGGGTGCGATCATCAAGGCCAAGCCGGCTGCTGCCAAGGGCCAGTATATCCGCTCCTGCGTTGTGGCTTCCACCATGGGCCCCGGCGTCAAGGTCAACGCGGCGAAGCTGATGGCTTAATTTCCATCGCGTGTAAAAACCGATACCAAAACACGCTGGACAGTTGTCCAGCGTGTTTTTTCGCGCATATGGAAAATTAAAGGAATGGCGCGGCTAGAACCGCGCCATTCCTTTTGGCGCTGCATCAGGCTATCATGCGATAAACCGTTGCAATCGCCTGCTCACGGGTGAACATACCCTGCGGGTCAAACTGATTATTGCCCGTGCCGTTCATGATTCCTGCTCCGACAACATAATTGATGCCCTCATGTGCCCACGACGAGATCTGCGAAGCATCCGCCCATGTGTTGTTCGCTTCACCGCCGGGCAGATGGATCGTCTGGGCCGCGCCCATCAGGATCTTGGCCGCCTGCTCGCGGGTCAGGCTTTCATTCGGGCTGAACTTGTTGTTACCCACACCGTCGACAATACCAAAGCGGTAGCAGTTGATCACGTCGATATCCCAGGTATCGGTCAGCGCTGCGCGTGCCTGGTCGTAGGTGATGCCGGTCTGGTACAGCGCGCTGTCAAAATCGTCCATTTCCTGCTGGAGCATGGCGCCGATGATCTGGCAGAACTCCTTGCGGGTGATGTTTTTCTGGTAGCCGTTCTGCAGTGCGTCGGGTACGATGCCGGCCGATACTGCGCTGCTGATCGTCCCGGCTGCCCAGTCCGACGGGGTATCAAAATCACGCGGCTGGACACCTTGCGGCAGTGTGCCGGAAGCATAGTCCACAATATGCAGTACATTGGTAAGGTTCCGGCCTGCACTGTGTACCGTCGATCCGCCAACGCTGAGGAAGGTGGAGGCGCCGCCGTCGAGGGCCATTGCATCGACTGCACCCTGCCCTTTGAGGTATTGCGCGATCTGGCGCATGGTTGTGCCGGTTGCGCTGCCGAGCACCAGCCGTCCGTCGCCCATAATTGCGGCGAAGGAGCGGGAGGAAGCGTAGTCCGGCGACTGTTTGGGGTCGGTGAAATCGCTGTTCTGGTCGCAAACATCCACACCGTCCTTGAGCAGCAGCGGGCCGGCGCCTACGCCGTTGACAATGCCGGTCCATTCAGAGGCTGCGTCGTGCTGCGGCGTGTATACCGTGCGGCGCACCGCAGAATTGCCGATCTGCGGCTCAAGCGTATAGGTTGCCAGATTGTTCCACGCGCTCTGGTTGATAACCAGCGCGGTCGTACCCCACGGGAGGGAGGGGACAGTACCGCCAACCTGGATATTGGTGACCACGCTGTTCTGCATGGTGACAATGCGCGCACCTGAGGCAACGCTGAGCGCCCTGCCGTAATGCGGCGTGATGAGCGCACTTGCCCAGGCGTTATTCGCGTCATAGCTGTTGACTGAGTAGGCGGTGACTTCGGAATCGCCGCTGTTGCGGAAGGCGATCTTGGTCTCGATCTTGACGCGATCGATCAGCGGCGTGCCGTTGGCGGTGAAGGCCAGCGTGGGCTTTTCGCCGCCGCCGTTGACAACTTCGCCGTCCTGGATCACTGTTGCATACACGGTCGCGCCGCCGCTGTAAGCGTCAAAATAGCCGCCGTTGACCGAGGCAACGACCGTTTTGCCGCCTTCCGCGGCCTTGGAACTGACATGGCCCGATGCAGACTGCGTCTGGAACAGCCTCCCGTTGCCGAGGGTGACCTCACCGGTACGTCCCGGCCCCATCTCCAGATATACCATCGTGCCGCCCATCGGCAGGCTGGCCGTCGATGTACTCCCGGAAGCGCCCGCAGATACCGGAAGCACAAACAGGCAGGACAGCGCTGCTGCACATAACCGTTTGCCCAGATGTTTCATTGTTGGTTCCCCTTTCTAAAATTTGTTAAAATAAGTGTATCACAATTATGTGAGCTGCACAATTCAAAATATAAATACTATTTCAATTTTGGCAACTTTTTTATTCCATAAAAAATTTTTATTTTTCTAAAATGGCTTGACAAATCCGAAGAAATCATCTATACTATTAGAGCTTGGTCAAAGACAGCAGGCAGCCGCATGGCTTTAAAGGCGTTCCCGCCGCCCGCCGAGGTCAGCACGGAAATGATTTTGGGATCCTTTATGAGGTTTTCTGTGTACCCTCCCTGTGTCTTTGCACCGGGAGGGTACTTTTATTTTCATAGGAGGTGAAAAAGATGCCGAATGCAAAGGTTCTGGAAGAGAAGAAGGCTCTGGTTGCGTCCCTGGTAGAGAAGATCAAGAATTCTCCCGCAGGCGTACTGGTCGACTATAAGGGCATCAACGTTGAGGATGATACCAAGCTCCGCCGTCAGCTGCGTGAAGCAGGCGTTGAGTATGCGGTCATCAAGAACACCCTGATCCGCTTTGCCGCTAAGGAACTGGGCTTCGAGGCGCTGGACGAGCACCTGAACGGTACCACCGCTCTGGCGATCTCCACCACGGACGACGTGATCGCGCCGGCCAAGATCCTGGGCGACTTTGCCAAGACCCACGAGAACTTCACCATCAAGGCCGGTTACCTGGAAGGTAAGGTAATCGACGCCGACGAGGTCAAGAAGCTTGCAAACATGCCGAGCAAGGAAGTGCTCATCGCGCAGGTTCTGTACAGCTTCAACTTCCCCATTATGCAGCTTGCTATTGCCTGCGATGCTATTGTTAAGAAGGCAGAGGGCAATGAAGAGATGAAGGTTGCCGAGCTGGTAGCCGCCAAGGCTCCGGCTGCCGAGGAAGCTGCCGCAGAGGAAGCTCCCGCTGCGGAATAATTCAAAATTCAATTTCAAAAATAACTTAAACGGAGGTATAATCCCATGACTGTTGCTGAGATTATGGAAGCTGTAAAAGAGCTCAAGGTTATGGAGCTCTCTGAGCTGGTAAAGGCTCTGGAAGAAGAATTCGGCGTATCCGCTACGCCTGTTGCTGTTGCTGGCGCTGCTGCCGGCGCAGGCGACGGCGCTGCTGCTGCTGACGCGAAGACCGATTTCGACGTTGTTCTGGTTGAGGCTGGTTCCTCCAAGATCAACGTTATCAAGGTTGTCCGCGAGATCACCGGCCTGGGCCTGAAGGAAGCGAAGGAGAAGGTTGACTCCGCTCCGCAGACCATCAAGGAGGCTGCTCCGGAGGCTGAGGCGAACGAGATCAAGGAGAAGCTGGAAGCTGCCGGCGCTAAGGTTGAGCTCAAGTAATTTAGCTTAATCAAAACCATAATCGAGGTTCAAGGTAACAGATGTTGCCTTGAACCTCTTTTTTATTTCCAAATGCACTAAGACCCGAGGAAAAGTTCGAAAAAGCGATTCCCCTCCCCGGCCGCCCGTACAGGCTCAATGCCCCGGATAGCTTTGAAAAAATGTTGAAATACCGTGGGGGATACGATATAATTTTTATATACTTTATCCAATTTTATGCTTGGAAACGGGGGTATCTACGCGATGAAAAAGATTCTGGCAGCATGCCTTGCCATCCTGCTCCTCTTTGCAATGGTCCCGGTATCCCTCGCAGCATCTCCGGCGGATGCAGTTACGGCCCGGTTAGAGCAAATCAGCCAAACGGAACCATACCGGGGTGCATCCTATACGGCCTTTAACAATCAGGGTATGGGATCGGGGTGCTATGCTTTCCTGTATGCAGTGTCCCGTGAATTATTTGGCGTCGGGATCCCATCCCAGGCGTCGGCAACAAGACTGGAATCCAATGATTACTGGGCATGTGTGGCGGTTGCCAATAACAACAACAGCGCTGTGCGCAATCTTCTTCGGAACACACAGCCGGGAGACCTGCTTCAATACAAGAGCAGTTATACCAACCCCCACCATATTGTGATGGTTTATGCGGTAAACGATGACAGCATTTCGGTCTATCACGGCACCAGTTCGGAAGGTGCGCATATCAGCACCTATGACTGGGATACCGTTGTCGGCCCAGGCGGGCTCGGTGACTTCAGCGCAGCGGGATGCGGCATATCGGCATACTGCTGCACCAGGAGCGTACTGCATGGCGAGATTGGCGGGACCACAGGCGAAGGGCCTGTCCGTGTGTCGGTGACGACCGGTGCTGCCGAGGAAGTGACCGAAACCAGTGCTACCCTGCATGGTTCGGTGCAGTCCAGTACCAGAGTTTCCGAGGTCGGCATGTATTTCGGCACAGAGCGCAGCAGCCTCAGCAAGCTGGGATCGGATGCGGTGAGCGGTACCTCGCCTGAAATGTGGTATAACACTGCCAAATACGGCCGTACGCTTGAACCGGGACATTTCTACTATTATCAGGCGTATGCCATCGTCGATGGACAGACCTACTGGGGAGAGGTAAGGAGTTTCGGCACCAATCTGACCATTACCATGGATTTGCGCTTTACCGGACGCGACAGCTTTAACATTCCGGACGCGCAGGTAGGCCGGCAGATCCTGCCGATTGATGTTTCGTCCGGCGTTTCCGGCGGCACGAAGCCATATACGTTTACCGCCAGCGGTTTGCCGGACGGCTTGTCCATCAGCGCGGCGGGCGTGATCTCGGGAGCGCCGTCGCGCGCCGCCGCAGCGGGCACTGCCACTATCAGGGTGGACGACAGTGCGAACCTTTCCGCGATCCTGACGATCTCTTACGGGGCAGTTACGCAGGCAGCTGCTTCGCTGGATATCCCGATCCATTATGCCGACGAGACGATATCGGTCAAAACCGGCATGGAGTGGGCGGAAGACCCGTCGGGAGACGGCAAGGTCACTGCGCTGTGGGATGACGAGCTGCCGATTTCCGAGAGGGGCAGCGCGTCCTATTACCTGTATTTCGGCAATACCCTGTATTTCCGGGATGGAGGCGATCCGTCCGCTGCGTGGACACGGGTCGACATCCCGGCGCGTCCGGATGCTCCGCGCGGTGTTTCCGGCGGTGCGGGCCGGATCACGGGCGTGAACCGGACAATGGAATATACAGGGGGGAACGGAAGCTGGATCGCCTGCAGCGGGAACACGGTCAGCGGACTGGCGGCGGGCACTTATCAGGTCAGGTACCGGGCAACGACGAGTGCGTTTGCCAGCGACCCGGTTTCCGTTCGTGTAACGGGTTCCGCTGCGGCGGCAGCGGACTGGCCGGATATCTATATGGGGCTTGTCGCAGAACAGGACAAGAATGATGCCGCCACCTACCGGCTGGCGGACCTGAACGGCGATGGCACGCCCGAGCTGTTCATCTTTGGCACAAATGAAGCACAGGGCGACCTTCTGTATACGGTCCGCGGCAGCGGGGCAACCTCGCAGCTCGCGGTTTCACAGGGCGATTTTATGTATGATGCGGAAAACCAGCTGATTTGGATGACCTATGGCCACATGGACCGATACAGCGATGCGGTATACCGCATCGAAGGCGGTGTGTTTATCCGTGAGCACGAAGGAAAATATGGGGCGTATGATAACACAAACCCGGCCTCCGCTTATTCGTATGAATGGGATGGAAAAGCGGTCAGTGAATCGGAATACCAGTCGCTGCTGTCGGAGGCCGTGGATACCCGGGGCGCAGTCAATATGACCGACGGCGGCATGTCGGTGCAGGCGGTTATGGAGCAGCTGCGTGCGGCCGGAGCGGACACGGGGACAACGACATTTACCGACGTCGGTGCTGGCGACTGGTACCGGAGTGCGGTGGAATATGTGGTTGAAAAAGGCATGATGAACGGCACAAGTGCAGTGACATTCAGCCCGAATGAGACGACGACCCGCGCCATGATTGTGACGATCCTGCACCGCATGGAGGGTGAACCGCGCGCCTGGGGATATGCTTTCTCAGATGTTGCGACAAGCGCATATTATGCGGATGCTGTGGCTTGGGCTGCAGAGCAGCGTATCGTGAACGGGACCGGCAGCATGACTTTTTCGCCGGATGCGCCTATCACGCGCGAGCAGCTGGCAGCGATTTTGTACCGGTATGCGCAGTTTAAGGATTACGATGTCTCGGCATCCAACAGTTTAACGAGCTATACGGATGCCGCACAGATCAGCTCCTATGCCGCTGCTGCGATGCGGTGGGCGAACGCAGAGGGGCTGGTCACGGGCAGCACCGGCAGAAAGCTGAACCCGCAGGGGAATGCGTCCCGCGCAGAGGTGGCAACGATCCTGATGCGCTTTTGCGAAAATATGGCGGGCTGACAGCCGTACTGCCGCTGGCATCCTGCCGATGCGGCCGAATCCTGCCTTTTCCGGGCGGGACGCGGGAAGACCGTGGCAGAATACGACAGAAACAGTTAAAGGAGATACAGAATGAAAAAACGATTTGGGCAGATGCCGGACGGCACGCAGGCAGAGGAGATCGTCCTGCAAAAGGGAGCGCTTTGCTGCAGCATCCTCACTTATGGCGGTGCGGTGCGCACGCTGACAGTGCCGGACAGACAGGGCCGTCTGACAGATGTGGTGCTGGGCATGGATACGCTGGAGGATTACCGCAGGCAGGACAAATATTTGGGAGCTTTGGTAGGCCGCTATGCCAACCGCATCGGAGGGGCCTCCTTCGTGCTCGGCGAGAAAACCTATCCGCTCGCGGCGAACGATGGGCAGAACCACCTGCACGGCGGCCTGGCCGGATTTGACAAGCAGGTATGGAACATAGAGAGCTGCACCGACGATACGCTCGTCCTGACGCTGCACAGCCCGGACGGGCAGGAAGGCTATCCGGGCAACCTGGATGTCCGGGTCACATACCGGCTGGATGAAAACGGGCTGGCAATCGATTATCACGCCCAATGCGACCAGGACACGCTTTGCAACCTGACCAACCACGCCTATTTCAACCTGGCCGGACACAACAGCGGGCCGGTAACCGGTCAAATGATCCAAATTTTTGCGGATGCGTATACGCCTGCAGCGCCGGGTTCCATTCCCACAGGGGAAATCGCCCCGGTGAAAGATACTCCGATGGATCTGCGCAGCGGGCTGGCGATCGGCCAGCGGGTGGACGAAGCCTTCCCGCAGCTGCAGATGGCGGGCGGCTATGACCACAATTGGGTGATTAACGGAGAACCCGGGACACTGCGCCGGGCGGCGCGGGCCTGGTGCCGGGAGAGCGGCATAGGGCTGGAGGCGTGGACCACCCAGCCGGGCATCCAGTTTTATACCGGCAATTTTCTGGACGGCTGTCCGGCGGGCAAAGGCGGCGCACCTTATGGAAACCGCTGGGGTTTCTGCCTGGAGGCGCAGCATTTTCCGGACTCGCCGCATCATGCCGCGTTCCCCAGCACGGTCTTGCGGGCGGGAGCGACATATCATGAACGCACCGAGTACCGGTTCAGCATTCAGGAATGACAGGGGCCGCCTGTGGGCAAAATGAAAAATCCTATCCGGCATATCAGCCGGATAGGATTTTTTCGTTTTGATATATTCTTTGGCAAAAGTGCAGGGGCATAGTACCATGCTGTCAGCGAAGGACATCTACAAAACGCAGGAAAGCGGCCTTGCCTTCGTCAGTGCGCTTATATACGCCTGCATGTTCGAGCACCTTGGCGAATACGATGCCGACTTCCTTTTGCAGGATATCGGTCGCATTGTCTGCGCAGAAGGTGTAGCGTGTTTTGAGTTCTTCCGCCCAGTCAGCATGCTTGGCGATCTGTTCGTCCGCGCGGATATCCGCGCCGCTGACCAGCGCCTCGCCCAGCGCTGCCAGCTCTGTCTTGAGCCGCGCGGGCAGCACCGCAAGGCCCATGACTTCGATCAGACCAATGTTCTCCTTTTTGATATGGTGCAGCTCGGCGTGCGGATGATACAGGCCGAGCGGATGTTCGGGCGTGGTCAGGTTGTTGCGCAGCACAAGATCCAGCTCGTAGTCCGCGCCGCGGCGGCGGGCGATCGGGGTGATCGTGTTATGCGGCACGCCGTCGGTCTCGGCGAGGATCATCGCGTCCTCGTCCGTGTAGCCGCGCCATGCGGTCAGGATGCGGTCAGCCAGCTCGACAAGCCGCGCCGGGTCGGCGCAGCGCAGCCGGATGACCGACATCGGCCATTTGACGATGCCTGCGCGCACGTCGTCAAATCCGGGGAAGGACAGCGCGGTCTCGACCGGCGCCTTGGCCATCGCGAACTCATAGTGGCCGCCTTGGAAGTGGTCGTGCGCGAGGATGGAGCCGCCGACAATGGGCAGGTCGGCGTTCGAGCCGACAAAATAGTGCGGGAACTGGCCGACAAAGTCGAGCAGCTTGCGGAAGCAGGCGCGGTCGATTTTCATCGGCGTGTGCTCGGAATTCAGGCAGATGCAGTGCTCATTATAGTAAACGTACGGCGAATACTGCAAAAACCACGGTTGTCCGTCGATCTCAATGGGAACGATGCGGTGGTTCTGGCGGGCGGGGTGGTTGACGCGCCCGGCGTAGCCCTCGTTTGTGGCACAAAGCTGGCATTGCGGGTATGCCGAAGCCGGCAGATTACGCGCTGCGGCAATGGCCTTGGGATCTTTTTCCGGTTTGGAAAGGTTGATCGTGATATCCAGCTCTCCGTATTCGGTCGGCGCCTTCCACTGGACGTCCTTGGCGATGCGGTCGCGGCGGATGTAGTTGGTGTCCTGGCTGAAGCGGTAATACCAGTCGGTTGCTTTCACCGGATCCTCGGCGTACAGCGCGCGAAATTTCGCAATGACCTCACGCGGCGGCGGGGTCAGGCGGCCCATCAGTGCGGTGTCGAACAGGTCGCGGTATACGATGGAGTCGTTTTCCAGCACGCCGCGGGCGTGCGCGTCGTCCATCAGTTCATCCAGCACAGCGGAGAGGTCGATGGGGGCATCGTCCAGCACGGGCTCGGTGTAGCTGTCCAGGTGCAGCGCTTCGAGCAGCGTGTTGACGGCCCAGACGTGGTCTTCGGACGCGATCAGCCCTTTGTCCTCCGCGTAACGGACCAGCTTTGCAACTGCGGTATCGATCATGGCGGTGTCCCTCCCTTATTTTTCGTAGCCATGCGGGTGCGAGCGGTGCCAGTCCCACGCGGTCTGGATGATGGTGCTCAGGTCGTCGTACTGCGGCTTCCAGCCGAGCACGGACTTGGCCTTTTCGCTCGACGCGATCAGCTGCGCCGGGTCGCCCGCACGGCGCGGCTCCACCTTGGCGGGGATGGGATGGCCGGTCACCTCGCGCGCGGTCTCGATGACTTCCCTGACCGAGAAGCCCACGCCGTTGCCAAGGTTGAACACGTTGTTATCGTTGCCTGCAAGCAGGTAGTCGAGCGCAAGGATGTGCGCCTGCGCCAGATCACAGACATGGATATAGTCGCGGATGCAGGTGCCGTCCGGGGTCGGGTAGTCGTCGCCGAAGATCGAAATTGCCTCGCGCTGGACGTTCGGGACCTGCAGGATGAGCGGCAGCAAGTGGGTCTCCGGGTTGTGCGCCTCGCCGATCGATGCGTCCGGCTGTGCGCCGCAGGCGTTGAAGTAGCGCAGCGCGACATAGCGCAGGCCGTGTGCGACCGATACCCACTTCATCATCTTTTCCATGGACAGTTTGGTTTCGCCGTAGCAGTTGGTCGGCTCGGTGCGGTCGGTCTCCAGGATCGGCACGCGATCGGGCTCGCCGTAGGTCGCGGCGGTCGAGGAAAAGACGATCTTGAGCACGTCATGCGCGACCATGCTGTCGAGCAGTACCTTGGTGCCGCACAGGTTGTTGTCATAATACTTGAGCGGCTTTGCCATGCTTTCGCCTACCTGGGAGTTGGCGGCGAAGTGGATCACGCCTTCGATCTGCTCGGCCTCGAACAGCTTGTCGAGAAAAGCACGGTCGCGGATATCGCCTTCGTAAAAGCGCGCACCGGCTGGGACTGCCGCGCGGAAGCCGGTTTCCAGATTGTCTGCCACAACGACATCGCGCCCTGCCTCGACGAGCGCGCGCGCCGTGTGCGAGCCAATGTAACCCGCACCGCCTAATACTAAAATTGCCATAAGAATCTGCTCCTTCCTTTGTTTATCCAATCACTGTGGTACCGCCCTGCGGACGGATATGAAGAACATGACATTTGCCTGATCCGAGCAGGGCTTCCATCCCCGCCTTGAAGCCGGCAAGCTTCTCATTGGGAACAAACGCCTGGATCGTTCCGGCGAATCCGCCGCCGTGGACGCGGATCGCACCGGTTCCGCCCAGCAGCTCCCGGCCGACTGCCAGCGCAACCGGGATCGCCTGCTGCCGGGGATCGGCGATGGACCAGGTATTCTGCAGATGAAGGGCAGAGGACAGGCCGGAGTCATTGACCAGGGCCAGGAAGCGGGGGAAATCCCCGTTTTCCAGCGCCTCGGCCTCTTCAACCGCCCGGCGGTCGTCCGCATAGTAGTGAAGGGCGCGCAGCACAGCCCGGTCGCCGCATGCCTGGCGCAGCGCAGGAAGTGCGGCGCGGAAGTCCTTTTCGGGCACATCCCGCAGGAAACGCTGGCCGAAATAGGCGGCGACAGCTCCCATCTCACGGGTGATATCGGCATAATCGTCGGTCAGATCGCCATGGCTGGAAGCTGTATCGACAATGCAGAGCGCATGGCCGGAGGCGGAGAAATCATAATCTGCGCGGCGGACCACGGGAGAAGCCGGGTCCTGAAAGTCGATGGCGACAGCGCCGCCGACCGAAGCACCCATCTGATCCATCAGGCCGCAGGGCTTGCCGAAATAGACGTTTTCCGCATACTGTCCGATCTTGGCAATCGCAACCGGATCCAGCGCCCCGCCGCAGCACAGCCGGTTGAGGACGTTGCCCATCAGCACCTCATAGGCGGCGGAGGACGAAAGGCCGGAGCCGGACAGGACGTTGGAAGTCACGTATGCATCAAATCCGCACAGGCGGTAACCGAGCTCTGCAATCCTGGAAGCTACGCCGCGCACCAGGGCGGCAGAGGTGTTCTTTTCCTCCTCGCGGGGTGCTAGGCTGTTCAGGGATACCTCGAGCGCGGGATAGCCCTCCGAGTGGATGCGGATGACATCCAGCCCGTTGGGAGCGGCGCAGGCCAGCATATCCAGATCCACACTGCCGCACAGCACATGGCCGTGCTGATGGTCGGTATGGTTGCCGCCGATTTCGGTGCGGCCCGGGCCGCTGAACAAGGCGGCGGAAGTCTCCGGGGCGGGAGAGAATGCGTCAATGAAGCATTGAACAACATGTTCAGCGCGTTCGCGTGCTCTGTCCAGGCTTTCCGCCGTGCCATCCAGTGCATAAAGGGCGGCCAGGGCCGGATCATGCCGGCCGGCAGAGAGATCCTGCAGAAGCTGGGAGGGTGTGTGCATAAATATCACCTCATTCAGATTGTTGGAAACGGTGCGCCTGGATTTCCGGCGCAGGACATCATGGGGTCATAAATTCCGACAGGTTATCCTGTGTAACTTTGCGGTAAGGCAGCCAGACGTAATGCCCGTCCTGCAGGTTCACGGCCTCGGAGGGATCGCTCCCCGACCACAGGGCGAGGGACAGATCCACCATAGAACGGGCCATGCCGTCCGCATCATTGAGAACCGTGCCATACAGTTCGCCGGCGGCGATGGACTCCAGCGCGGGGGCCGTGGCATCTACGCCCACGATCAGCGGGAGGGGGGAGATGCCTGCTTCCTTCAGCGCATCAATGGCGCCAAGCGCCATATCGTCATTGTTGGCGAAGATCACCTCGATCTGGTCGCCAAATTCCTGGATCCAGAGCGAGACACGGGCGCTCGCCTGTCCGCGGTTCCAGTTGGCTGTGTCGCTGGCCAGCTTTTCGACGGAAACCTCCGCATCGGTGAGCGCTTTGACCGAATACTCCGTGCGGAGCAGGGCATCCTGGTGCCCGGGTTCGCCCTCGAGCATGGCATATTGCAGGATGCCGTCCCCGTTCCGGTCGATCGAGGCGGGATCCTTTTGCCAGGCGTCCAGCACCAGGCGGCCCTGCAGGGTGCCGTTGCCCTGTGCATTGACGCCGACGTAATAGACCTGGCTGCTGCGGCGGATATCCTCATCCACCGGCTGGCGGTTGAAGAAGATAAGCGGAACCCCGGCCTCCTGCGCTTTATCGACGACAACGGCAGCTGCGGTCCGGTCTACAATGTTGATGCAGAGGATATCGCAGCCGCGGGCGATAAAACGGTCGACCTGTTCGAGCTGAGTGGTCTGGTTGCTGCGCCCGTCGACAATGGATAAATTGATTTTCAGGTCGGCATGGCTCTCGGCTTCCTGCGCGGTGCGTTCCAGGTTCTGCACCACGGAGGAGATAAAGGTGTCGTCCAACGTATAAAGGGAAACACCAATGCGCAGCGTGTTGGAGGCTTCCGGTTCGCCGCTGCAGGAAGCGCAGCAGGCGAGCGCAGCTGCCGCTGCCAGTGCAGCCAGGGCTTTATGAAGCCACCGGGAACAGCATTTTCTGATTGTTGGGTTCATAAATATCCTCTCCCCGAAGAATAGAGAAGCTGAGCGGTGCAGTTGCGCGGTCTTTCCCGCGGGCAGCGGAAACCGCATGCTCTACGGCCAGATAGCCGGCCGCATAGTCGCTCCAGGTAGCGACAGCGGAAATCGTGCCCTGTTCCAGCCGGGTAATGATCTCGACCGGACTGCCGACCCCATACAGAGGAACGGAAAGCTGCTCAAGCTCTTTTCCTTCGGCAGCCCGGAGGGTGGCAGGGGCATCAAAGGCCATTACCCACTGGCTGCCCGTTTCGGCCAGAAGGCTGCGCAGGCCGGTGGACAGACCGGCGCTCTGGCATGCCCGTTCGGCAACCGGCACACCGGCGTCTTCCAGAACCGAGCGGGCGGCTTCGAGCCGCGCAGTGATGCTGTGGTTGACGCCGCCGCCGGAGTCCAGCAGCAGAACCCGGCCGGACGTCCAGTCTGCAAGCAGGGCTTGCGCTAATTCGGTTCCCAGCTGGACGGGATCGGCGAAAATCGTTCCGGACGCCCCCTCAACAGGGGATTCCATGGAAACGATAGGGCAGACCTCGGCGCTGGATGACAGTACGGAAGCGATGGCATCCGGATCGGCAGGGACGATAACCGCGGCATCCGCTCCGTTTTCCATCTCACGGCGGAGGAGTTCTCCCTGCTCCGCCGCGTCATCCGGCGTGGTGAGCGTGAGAAAACGCAGCTCCGCGCCGAGTTCATCGGCGGCCTGATCCATGCCCAGACGGGTGTTCGTCCAGAGCGAGCTGTCTGTATCCCGGATCAGGATGGAGACCGAGAGGATCTGCGGTTCCTTCGGCTGCCGGGTCACCTGGGGGAGGATAATGGAAAGGATAACCGAGAGACCCAGCAGAACCAGAACAGCCAGCTGGATGAAATCATTTTTGCGTTTTTTCTTCATGACGGCCCCTCCTGCTGGTACCGGCTGGCTTCCTCCTGGCTGAGGGCAGGAAGCCGGATGCGCACCAGCGTCCCTTCATCCGGTTCGCTGAAGATGGTCAGGCCATACGCAGGCCCGAAGGTAAGGCGGATGCGCTGATGGACATTGCGCACGCCGATGCCCGATCCGCTGGTATGCACAGCCGGACGGTTTTCATCCAAAAGGGAGGCTGCCACTTCGGGGCGCATGCCCAGGCCGTTGTCCGCCACATCGATGAGCAGGTCATCCCCATCCCGGTAGGCAGTAACCGAGATCAGGCCCTCGTCCTCTGCGGAAGCCATGCCGTGATAAATCGCGTTTTCCAGAATCGGCTGGACAATCAGTTTGAGCGTGTACAGCCCTTCTGTATCCGGCTGGGCGGTGATTTTTGTTTCAAATTTGTTTTTATAGCGGATCTGCTGGATGGTCATGTAGTGGCGGGCATGCTCCAATTCGTCGGACAGCGGGATCATGCTGTTACCCTTGCTGAGCGCAATGCGGAACAGGCGCGCCAGAGAGGTCACCATCCGGATGGCTTCATCCTGCCGCCCGGATTCGGTCATCCAGATGACGGAGTCCAGCGTATTATACAGGAAATGCGGGTTGATCTGCGACTGGAGCACTTCCAGTTCGCTGCGCCGCTTCTGTCCTTCCTGCTCTATGATATCCTCCATTAAATGGCGCATGGTGGATACCATGGAGCGTACGGCGTGGCTCAAGCGCTGGACTTCATAGCAGCCGGCTTCCTCGATCTCCACATTTTCCCGGCCGTTTTCCAGCTCTTTGATGGATTGCTCCAGCCGGCGGATCGGGTCGGAGATATATGCGGAAATGCGGAAGTTGAGGAAAGCCATCAAGAAGATAAAGAAGAGCAGCAGGGACAGGCCAAACAGGAACAGTTCCGGGATATCCGAATCCTGCGTAGGCACTACGCCTACGAGCTTCCATCCGGTGTAGCCGACGGTCTTGACCGTGACCTGGCGACGCTGGTTCTGAAATTCTTCTGTACGGCTGCCGTCCGGATAGGAGGCTGCCGCCAGATTGTTCTCCTCCAGAAGGCCGGCGTAGATCAGCTGCTGTCCCGGATGGTAAATCAGCTCCCCGTCCCCATCAATGACATACAGATAGCCGCCGCCAGACAGCTCGACATCCTGGCATACCTGTTCAATGCCGGCAAAGCCCATGTCAACCAGCAGCACGCCGTTCTCGGTATTGCCGTCCTTGGTGAGCTGCACATGCCGGCTGAGCGATACCACCCACCGGTAGGGGGTGTCGGGGTCGTCAAACAGATTCTGCACATGCGGCGTCGAGAAATGGAGGTTTTCCATGTTGCCCATTGCCGCCCGGAACCAGGGGCTGCCCTTGGTGCGGCTGTCCTCCTTGAGCGAGGACAGCGGGACCGAGGCGACCAGGTTTCCGCGGCTGTCAAACGCAGCGATAGAAACCAGATCGTCCCGGTTCTCTTCATAAAGCAGGTTCATGGCAGGGGCAAGGCTGCCCTCCGACAGGTCAACATTTTTGATAATGCTGTAATATACGGCATCGGAAATGCGCATCATGCGGCGCAGGTAGCTGTCCAGGTTCAGGTTCACCTGGGCCAGCACGCGCTGGCTGCTTTCTGCGGCCATTTGCTGGCTGGTGGAGCTGAAGCGCAGGAACAGGCTGAGCC
This sequence comes from Candidatus Agathobaculum pullistercoris, assembly GCA_019114345.1. Classification (GTDB taxonomy): domain Bacteria; phylum Bacillota; class Clostridia; order Oscillospirales; family Butyricicoccaceae; genus Agathobaculum; species Agathobaculum pullistercoris. The sequence goes on from DXFS01000017.1 coordinate 33,057, forward strand.
CCATCAGAAGGATACCGGCGACAGCGACCGCGGTAAAGGAAAGAGAAATCACCATTTGGATGCTCATTTTCCGGTAGCCCGCGGCGATGCGCGCGGTAAATCTGCGAATCAGATGCAATGGTGGTCCCTCCTTTCCCGGACAGATGCCCGGCAGCGCAGCAGAAATGCCGGGCAGCCGGCGTGGTGCAGAATATCAGTTCGTCCGTCCCTGCCCTGCCCGGAATTTGGAGGGCGAGATGCCGAAATGACGCTTGAATACATAGCTGAAGTAGTTGGGGTCGGTATATCCCGTCTGCTCTGCGATGCGATAGGTTTTTTCATCCGTATCCTGCAGCAGCTGGGAGGCGCGCTCCATGCGCACCTGTGTTACATAAGCGATAAAGCTCATGCCTACTTCGCGTTTGAACAACGTGGAAAAATACGTCGGCGACAGATGAAGGTGGGAACACAGGGAATCCACGCTCAGCTGCGCATCTGTATAGTGGTCGGCGATGTACGCTTTGGCGCGCTCGATCAGCTGGCCGGTGGAGTCCAGACGGCGGCGGCCCAGCATATCATGCAGCTTGAGGCAGTGCGCCTCCAGCCACTGGCAGAGTTCATCCAGGCTGGAAAACGCAGCGATCGGCACAACGCCGGTAAAATTGGCTCCGAAAACATCTTCTACCGCAATACCGCCGGCGCGGGCCAGCCGCACCAGGCAGGCGGTCAGTTCCAGCAGGAACAGGTCGCAGCGCGAAGAGGAAAGCCCTGCCTGCTGCAGCCGGTCGATCAGCGAGCGGACGACGGTTTTCACCTGCTCGGGTGTGCCCAGCTTGATCGCGCTGGTCAGCACGCGCTGGTCCTCCTCCTCAAAAGAGAGCGGGGCGGCGGACTGCGGCTCCAGGTCGCCGATATAGATGATCCGGCTGCCGCCGCCCAGCACGCGGTAATCGAGTGCAGCGCGCGCCCCCTCTGCGCTGTAATGCAGATCCTCGGGTTTGGAGCAGGGCTGGCCGACGCCGGCCGTCAGCGGCAGACCGAGATAGCTTTGCGACAGCAGGGAAAGCCGGTCCAATTCCCGCAGAAGCGGATACAGGCTGCGCGCGTTTTCAAGCTGCACCAGAAGGGCGACCATATCCCCGTAAAGCACCGCCCTGGCGGAACAGCCGTCCAGGGAGAAATACTTTTCCAGGAATGCGCGGATGGACAGAAGCAGCAATTCGTCCCGTGCAGCTTCCTCCTCCAGGGAATTGCCCGCGTATGCGAGGGCCACCGTCCAGGGCCCGGGCCCGAGGGTGATTTCATACCGGGCCGCACGCGCAGCAATCTGGTCGGCGGGCAGGCTGCCGTCCAGCAGGCGGGTGTAAAACAGCTCGCGCAGCGTCGGCAGGCTTTCGTCGTACCGGCGGCGCAGTGTTTCCATATCGCGGCGTTCCATGCGCTGCTGGTCAAGCTGGTCGCGCAGCTTTTCGAGCACGGCGGTCAGTTCAGGAGCGTTGATTGGTTTGAGGATATATTCGGACACACCCATGCTCACAGCCTGGCGGGCATATTCAAAATCGTCAAAGCCGGAAAAGACCACCAGTTTTGCGGCGGGAAGGGACTGCCTGAGCCGCCGGCAAAGTTCCAGCCCATCCATAAAGGGCATTTTGATGTCGGTCAGCACCACATCAGGGTGCAGTTGTTCAGCCAGTTCGAGAGCGACCTCTCCGTTCTCCGCCTCGCCGACCAACTCGAAACCCAGACTGGCCCAATCGATTTTGCGGCTGATGCCTGCCCGGATCTCCTCCTCGTCGTCGGCCAGAAGGACACGATAGGGGTCCATAATATTCCTCCTTGCAAATATGAACAGTATAACAATAATCAGCTTGGTTTGCAAATGGAAATGGCGTCCGCCCGCAGTCTGACGGACAGACGCCATACCGAAATCGTTACAGACGGATGGATTACTTTTTGACCAGATACTTGCGCATGTCAAGCGCGCAGGCGAACAGGATGATGCCGCCCTTGACCAGGTAGATCAGGTCCTGCGGTACCGAAGCCATGTTCAGGCCGACGAAGATCAGGCGGAGCAGGAGTACGCCGATGATGATGCCGCGGATCTTGCCGATGCCGCCGACGAACGAGACGCCGCCGATGACACAGGCTGCGATCGCGTCCAGCTCGTAGTTGAAACCGGTGTTTGCGGTATTGGAGCCGATGCGGGCGCCTTCAACGAAGCCGGTCCAGCCGTACATCGCGCCGGCGAGGGCAAAGACCAGGATCGTGGTGGCGAACACGTTGACGCCGGATACACGGGCCGCTTCTTCGTTCGAGCCCAGAGCGAACATGTTCTTGCCGAACGTGGTCTTGTTCCAGATGAACCACATCAGTGCAGCCAGCAGGATGGCGAACCAGACATAGTTCGGGATCGGGGTGCTGGTGCCGTTGCCGGTGGGAACGCTGATGAACGAGCCCTTGACAAAATCGGTGTAGCTGGCGTCCAGGCTGGAGATCGCCATGCCGCCGTTGTTGCCCATCTGGACATAAAGCAGCAGGCAGCTGTACAGGATCAGCTGGGTGCCGAGGGTGACGATGAAGGGGTGAAGCTTGAACTTTGCTACAAAGAAGCCGTTGAACGCGCCGATCGCCGCGCCCAGCAGGACAGCAATCAGGATGACCAGCGCAACCGGCAGGGTGCCCAGTTCGGGCCACATTTTGCTCGCGCTGCCTGCAACCTGCAGCAGGGAAGCGGAGATACAGGCCGTCAGGCCGACCGCACGGCCGGCGGAAAGGTCGGTGCCGGTCAGTACAATACAGCCGGCGATACCAAGCGCGGCGGGCAGGTATGCCGCCGTCTGCGACAGGATGTTGACCAGCGAAGCGGGCCGCAGGAAGTTGGGGTTTACGACCTGAATGACGATCACTGCAATGACCATCAGGATGTACAACGCATTATCCAGAACAAGGTTACCCACCTGCTTGGCGGAAAGCGTTTTGGCCTTTGCGGCCGGCTGTTTCGATTCATTGCTCATGGGGCGATTCCTCCTCCTTTATACATACTTGGCTGCCAGGGTGAGGATTTCCTCCTGGCTGGTGTTTTGGGCATCTACTTCGCCGGCTACCTGGCCGCCGGACATGACGATGATCCGGTCGCATACGCCAAGCAGCTCGGGCATTTCCGAGGAAACCATGATAACGCCCTTGCCCTCGTTGGCAAGGTCAATAATCAGCTGGTAGATCTCATATTTTGCGCCGACATCGATGCCGCGGGTCGGCTCATCGAGCAGCAGCACCTCGGGTTTGGTCAGCAGCCAGCGGCCGATAATGACCTTCTGCTGGTTGCCGCCGGAAAGCGAGCGGATCTGCGTTTTCTGGCTCGGGGTTTTGATATGCATGGCTTTAATGGCCCAGTCTGTCTGTTCGGACATCTTTTTGTCACTCAGGCAGATGCCGCCAAGCAGGTAGTCCTTCAGGCTGGAAATGACCGTGTTTTCACGGATGTCGCGGATCCCGAAGATGCCGGTTGCACGGCGTTCCTCCGTCAGCAGGGCGAAACCGTTTTTGATGGCTTCGCGCGGGTTGCGGTTGCGGATCTCCTTGCCGTGCAGGGTAATGGTACCGCCCTCCCGCGTCATGGCGCCGAACAGGTTTTCCAGCACCTCGGTGCGGCCCGAGCCGTCCAGGCCCGCGATGCCCAGCACCTCGCCCTTGCGCAGCTGGAAGGATGCGTCCTTAAGACGGGTGTATTTGCCCGAAATATGCGATACGTCCAGAATGACTTCGCCGGGCGTGTTGGTCTTGGGCGGGAAACGGTTGGTCAGTTCGCGGCCAACCATCAGACGGATGATCTCATCCATGGTCAATTCCTTGGCCGGCCGGGTGGCGACCCAGGTGCCGTCCCGCATGATGGTGACATCGTCGCTGATGCGAAGGATTTCGTCCATCTTATGGCTGATATAGATGATGCCGCAGCCCTTTTTCTTGAGCATGTCAATGATGCGGAACAGATGCTCCACCTCGGTCTCCGTCAGGGAGGAGGTGGGTTCGTCGAAGACGATGATTTTGGAATCGTAGGATACGGCCTTTGCGATCTCGACCATCTGCCGCTGGGAAACCGGCAGGGTGGACATGATCGCCTTTGGGTTGACGCTGACCTCCAGCGTGTCGAAGATCTCCTTGGTGCGTGCGGCCATGATGCGCTCGCTGACCATAATGCCGGCCACCTTGGGATAGCGGCCCAGCCACAGGTTGTCCTGCACCGTGCGGGTCAGGGCCTGGTTGAGCTCCTGATGCACCATTGCTACACCGTTTTCCAGTGCTTCTTTGGAGCTTTTGAAATCGACGGGTTTGCCGTCCAGCGTAATGTCGCCGCTGTCCTTGTTATAAATGCCGAATAAGCACTTCATCAGCGTGGACTTGCCCGCGCCGTTTTCGCCCATCAGCGCGTGCACCGTACCGGCGCGCACGGTCAGGTTGACGTTGTCCAGTGCCTTAACGCCGGGGAAGGTCTTGCTGATGCCGCGCATTTCCAGCAGAACCGGATGCTCCATTTTACTCCTCCTCTCTTTTGGTGAAACCACCGCGTCAGCCGGGGACACAGACCGTTCCCGGGCTCAGGCCGAGGCTTCACGGGCGGAAACGGGGCTGCCTGGTGGTGGCAGCCCCGTTCGTCCATTGCCTGCTAAATTGGGGCGTTGTGTTTGAAAAGGGGGTAATTAGCCTTCCGCGGTGTACAGCGAGTACGGTACGCGGATCTTAGCGGAATCAGAGTCTACATTGTACTGATCGGTATTCGCCATGATCTCTTCGCCGTTCTGGATGTTGGTAACCAGAGAAGCGATGGTAGCCGCCATAGCCTCGCCGTCCTGCTTGACCGAGCCGGTCATGATACCAGCGTCGATCTTTTCAACTGCGGATGCCAGCGCGTCAACGCCGTAAACCGGGATGGTCTTGTCGCCGCCTTCAACATTGTAGCCGACGCTCTGCAGCGCAGAGATCGCGCCTTCTGCCATGTTGTCGTTGTTGGCGATAACCAGCTCGACCATGTTGTTGTTGCCGTCGTTGTACTGGCCGAGGATGGTGTTCATGTAGTCGGTTGCAGCCTGCGCAGACCATGCGCCGGTCTGGTCAACCAGATACTTCTGGGTGTTGTTGGGATCATAGAACTCCAGAGCGGGCTTGCCGGCCTCTTCCAGAACCGCGTTTGCGTCCTCTACGCCATACTGGGTGCGGTACTCAGCCTCGGGGTTGCCCTCCTGGCCCTTAAACATGACGTAGGAGATCTTGCCGTCGCCGTTGAGGTCAACGGTGTCGTAGTTGGCTACCAGGTACTCGCCGATCGCCTTGCCCTGCATGTGGCCGGCCTCAGCAGGATCGGTGCCGACAAAGGCGCAGTCCGCATAGCTCTGAATAACGGATGCATCAAAGTCACGGTTGAAGAAGATAACCGGAATGTTCTGCGCCTGGGCTGCATTTACCACGTTCTGTGCAGCGTCGGGGGAAGCATTCTCAACCACGTTGACGATCAGCAGGTTGTAACCGTCGGTGATCGCGGTGTTGATCTGGTCGGTCTGGTTAGCCTGGATATTCTGCGCGTCGAAGTTGGTGAATTCAACGCCGAGAGCCTCCAGCTCAGCGTCCATCGCGGTACGGACGGTGGAGATGTAAGCGTCAGCATAGTTGTAATAGAATACGCCGACCTTCAGGCTGCTGGCGCTTTCGCTCTGCGCAGTCTCGCCGCCGTTGTCCGCATTGGAAGGAGACCCGCCGCAGGCGGCCAGTGCGCCAACCATCATCGTAGCAGCGAGGATAAGAGCAAGCTTCTTTTTCATTTCAATTCCTCCTAAATCTGTTTTCTGCATCATGCATTGGGGGAGTTTTCCCGTTTGATGCATTTATTGTAGTCTGCCCCCGTGGAAAAGACGATAGAAAATTCTTGGATGTTGTAGGAAAAAACTTAGTTTTTTCAATCTTCGCAGAAAAACTTTTTTAGAGGCACCCGGCAGCGGCGCGCCGCGACGCCTTGCGGCATGCAGCCGACGGGAGCGTCTGCCCGTTCCCGGGAATGCAAAAAGGATGGCAGGCATCTTTCGTGCCTGCCATCCTTCTGGATGTGGTAAGAAATGATTGTTTATGATAGATCCGCGGTGTTTGGGGGACGGAACCGCTATCCCGGAGGACAATGCGGCAGCCCTTACAAAACGATCGCGTTGACCGCCTCGATCAGATCGACGACAGTATACCGGGGAACCAGGGAAGTGGGCGTGCCGTCGAGAACCGCAAGGCACTGTTCGCCGTCGTAGCGGTACAGATCAATCTGTACGGTCGGGTGAGCCTCGTTATCCAGGTGCACCGTTAAGCTGATCTCCTCTTTCTGGGACGGTTCTTCGTCGGTAAAGCTGGCCGCGCCCATGTCTTCCAGTGCGGACTGCAAATCGGCAATATCCAGCTCTTCTTCTCCATAATAGAAGGTTTTGTCGTCGCCGCTGCCTTCTGCTGTGATAGTATAGCTTTCGCCTTCCAGAGTGATATCCAGTCCGGTCACATCTGCGAAATCTGCCGTCAGCACCTCGTAATGCCGCAGGTCGTCATACCCGGCTTCCATCAGAGACTCGTAGCTGTCTCCGGTGATCTGGTAAACAATCTGCGATTCGCCTACCCGTGCGTAGGCGGTGATCTCCTCTGTGGATTCGTCTTCAGTATCTTCCGCTTCGGCATCCTCCGCTGCCTGTTCGTCCGGGTCGCGGCTGATATGGAGGGTGAATTCTGCCGTGCCCTCGCTGTCATCGGGGACGTATGTTACAGTTACGCTCAGTTCCGGTGCATCCAGCCCATACTCCGCCAGTTCCTCCTCCGATACATTGTAAGAGACATAATCGGTCAGGTCCAGGCTGGACAGGGCATCCAGATAGCTTTCCACGCGGCTGGTATCCAGCGGCAGCATATTGTCCTCCTGCTGGACAAAGTACACATCGTCGCTGCAATAGGTATAGCTGCTGTCCTCAGTGTATTCCTGATAGACGATCTGATAGGTTTGATCGCCTTCGAAACGGATTTCCTGCACGGTATCAAAGGAAGGAGCCTCATCGTTGTCGATCATATCGCGCAGCGTTGCATCGAAATAATCCAGCGGGTCAGCAGCTGCCAGATAGACATTGCCGTCCCCGAGGGAAACATAGCGCTGGGAGTCCATTGCGTTGAAGTCGCCGAGCTGGATTTCATAATCCGTGTCACCGGTGGAAAGGCTTATGGTGCAGACCGGATCGTCCAGTCCGTACTGGCTGTAATCCGACACATCTTCGATTGTAAACGCCGCGCTGAACGCTTCGAATACGCCCAAAAGCTCATCGATCTTGTCTTCATCGACCGGGAAAGCCTCGTCTGTGTCGTAAATCCAGGTTTCATCCTTATGGAATGCAAGGGTTTCCGAATCATATTCCCAAGACAGCGTCTGAACCGTGGCGGGATCTATCTCCAGTACCACTTCGCCGCTGACCTCGATTTGCTCCTGCTTTTCTTCATACCGCGTAACAGCGAATGTCACGACGCCTACTACGGCCAGTACGCTGAGCAGGATATAAAGCTGCTTAGACCGTTTCATGCTGCTTCCTCCTTCTCTTCATGATGACATAGATCCCGCCTCCCAGATATGCGAGCGGGAATACGCCGATCATCAGGGTTTTCAGCAGTGCAGCGGTCGAATCGCTGATCGAAAGGTAATTATAGTTGAGCGATTTGCTGCGGATCGCCATGGCTTCGCTCTCTCCGATCAGCGAGGCCAGCGCGTTCATCGCCAGATCCGCATTTGAGCCGGAAGACAGTGCATTGTACATATCATCCAGGAAGGAAGCGGATGAGAACCAGACGATCTGCCCTTCGTTGCCGCAGTCCACGGACAGGGCTACGGCAAACGGCCCGTCCACATCGCCCTCTTCCTTTTCGTAAGTATCCAGATCGTACCCGGCAGCCTTGCTGAAGGAGGCGTCCGATGTGGTCAGCAGCTCGGTAACGGAAACGCCGTCGCTCTCCGGCCCGACAAACATCGCCTGCGAGATCGGCATATTGGGATAATAGTTTTCTTCGATCAGGGAATCCGTGATATCGCTGCTCTGCATGTCCGGCAGCAGGATATAGGGCTGGACCGTGTAGTGCTCCCGGTCGCCTTCCACGACAATGCCGTCATAGGTTTCCACGCCGTATTCGGCCAGCAGGCTGTACAGGTTTTCGAGCACGCCGTCCTCGGTCGGGCCTGCCATGACCAGCAGCCGGCCGCCGTTTTTCGTATAGTTGGACAGAAGCTCTGCCTCCTCCTGGGAAATATCAGAAGAGGGTTCGTAGATCATGACACAGTCCGCCTCCTCCGGGATTTCATCCACGGTCAGCAGGGACAGGGTGTTGATCTCGATGTTTTCCTTTTCAATCTGATCGCTGAACGTGGCGGGCAGCTCCTGTTCCCCGTGTCCTTCGACTACATACAGCTGGGGCAGGTCCTCGGTGGTTACATAGTCGATGGCCGAGGTGATCGCCCCTTCGCCGTCAAACGAAGTGCTGTAAGAATAGGAGTACAGATCGGCCTCCTGAATATAGATGTCGTCATACCCGATATAGCGGCTGCGGTCCCCGCATTCCACGACCAGGCTGTTGTTCTGGACGGTTTCGCTGGTATACTGCTCGGCAAAGGTCGGGTAGACATCCGGGTTGCGCTTGACTACGCTGATGTGATCGGACAGGCTGTCATATTTATTCAGCAGGGTCTCGATCACATCATCTTCCTCACCGGACTGCACGATCCAGTAGATCGTCACATCCTCCTCCAGCGCATTTACAACGACTTTGGTGTTGCTGGTGATTGAATAGAGTTTGGAAGCGCTGATGTCATAGCGTGTCAGGGATGCCGGCAGCGCGGAAGCCAGTATATTGACCAGGATCAGGATCGCCAGAACGATTGCGGTCACCATCAGGGAATACGAACCGCCCTGAAATGCGAGACGGTTTTTGTCCGCCGGTTTGATATGCGAAAGGAAGTCCGGAAGCTTCATCAGCTATACCTCCTTTTTTCCAGCGACTGAATGGACAGAAACAGGAAAAACGCAGTTACCGATAAGTAATACACAACAGCGGCCAGATCAAATACGCCGCTGACAAAGGTGTTCAGCCGGTCAAACAGCGACAGCTGCTGCATGATACCTGGCAACAGCCCTTCCAGGCTGGCCGAGTCCACGAATGTGATCACGCAGATCACGGCTGTCAGCACCAGGCATACACCGTAGGCGAGCAGTTCATTGCGGGTCAGGTACCGGATCACCGCGCCAAGCGCGAAAATAAGCACTGCCAGTGCGATAACCGTGCCGATCGCAGTGGATGATACATATTCGGACAAGCTGACGCTGTAATAATTAAACAGGATGGCCGCGATGGTGATGCCTGCTGCAAGGCCCTGGTTATCCGTCAGGGAGGAGATGAATACGCCGATGGCAAGCAGCGCAGCCCCCATCAGGAAGACAGCGACCAGCGATCCGTAGGAGGTGGGCAGGTATACATCTCCGAACTGGGCGAAGATCAGGGGATAAACCGAGATCACCGCCAAGGGGATCAGGAACACCGCCAGAAGCGCGGCAAACTTCCCCAGCACCACCTGCGTCGTGGTGATGGGCAGCGAATACAGCAGCTGGTCGGTCTTTTGCCGGCGCTCCTCTGCGATGACGCGCATCGTCAGGATGGGGACGATCACCACAAAGACAATGCTGCCGAAGCTGAGCACATACTCAAAATTACTGACCGCCGCCTGCAGGTTGTAGAGCATCGCGCCAAAGCCGACGATCGCCAGCAGGAACGCGCCGAATACATAAGCGGTGAAAGAATGGAAATAGCTTCTCAGTTCGTGCTTGAATACGGCTGTCATGCCTGTTCCACCTCGCTTTCCGGATGCGCTGCATCCGCTTGGGCCGCCGGATCACTGCCGTCGGTCAGTTCAATGAAGATATCCTCCAGGCTTGCTTTTTGCAGCTCCAGTTCGAGCAGCGCCTGTTTTTTGTCCGCGAATGCGAAAAACAGGCTGCGGGAAACCGCGTAAATATCGCTGCTGCCGGTCTTGACTTCCGCCGTTACAAGACCGTGATCCGGCTCATGGATGACGGCATCGGTGATATCCTGCACAGAGGACAGGATTTCACGCACCACCGCGGCAGGGGCATCGGTCGTGAACACGATCCCGCTGTCTGCCAGAAGGCGTTTTTCCAAATTGTCCGGCTTGTCGAATGCAATCAGTTTGCCGTGGGCAATAATCAGGATCCTGTCGCAGATCGCCTGTACCTCCGAAAGGATATGCGAACTGAAAATGACCGTATGCTCCTGCCCCAGCTGCCGGATCAGGTCGCGGATTTCAATGATCTGAAGCGGGTCAAGGCCGACGGTCGGCTCGTCCAGAATGATGACTTTGGGATTGCCCAGCAGCGCCTGCGCAATACCGACGCGCTGCTTGTAGCCTTTGGACAGAGACGAGATCCGCTGTCCGCATACATCCCGGATCCTGACCTGTTCGATCACCTGCCGGATCTGCAGCTCCAGCTCTGCTTTTTTCAGGCCCTTTGCCTCGCCGACAAAGCGCAGATATTCCTCCGGCGTTTCATTCATATAGAGCGGCGGCTGCTCGGGCAGATAGCCGATCAGCTGTTTTGCCTGCATCGCATCGGTAAAGATGTCAAATCCGCCGATCTCCACACAGCCTGAGGTAGCGGAAAGACAGCCGGACATGATATTCATTGTCGTTGTCTTTCCCGCCCCGTTCGGTCCGAGGAATCCGTATACGTGCCCTTCGTCAATGGTAAAAGAGAGGTCGTCGACCGCGAGAAAGTCACCATAGTATTTGGTCAAATGCTTCACAGATATCATGGGGGTCCTCCTTGCCCATTGTATTCGCGGGGCGGCGCTTGCCAGCCCTTGACCCAGTATACGCTGCCACGCTAAACTGGCGCTAAAGAAACCGGCGCGCCCGGCAAAATATATGGGCGGCGTGCTCCGCTGCCAACGAAGCTGCGCCGCCCAAAGAGATGCCCTGGTATTCCTATTTTAATTCGACCCGGAAGCCGATCGTCCGCTCTTTTTTGTATGCATGGATGCTCCGGTGGTATTTTGTCACGATAGACTGTGCAATGGAGAGGCCTACGCCAAAGCTGCCGGAAAATGTTCGGGCTTTGTCCGCGCGGTAAAACCGGTCGAACAGCTTATCCAGTTCAAGCTCATCGACATTGGCATAGGTGTTTTCGACGGTGAGCACCGGATGGTGTTTCCGGCAGAAATGCAGCCGGATGCAGCCGCCGGTGTCGCAATATTTGACCGCATTGTCCAGCAGAATAGAAACCAGCCTGCGGACCAGCGCCTCGTCTCCGTGATAGGACAGGCCGGGCTGGATTTCGGATAGAAGCGTTTTGCTGCGTTCCGCCGCCAACGGCTGGAATTCCGACACGGTGTCGGAAACAGCGGCGCTGATATTGAACTCTGTGAGAACAGGCGGGGCATCGCCTTCGTCCATTCGGGACAATTCGACCATTTTGTTGATCAGCAGCCCCATGCGTTCCCCTTCGCTGCGGATATCCTCCAGCCATTCATTTTTCCCGACTTCGGATTCCACAATATCCAGATTGGAAAGGATGAGTGTGAGCGGGGTTTTCAGCTCATGGTTTGCGTCTGTGATAAACTGTTTTTGCTTTTCGTAGCTGTCCGCCACCGGGCGGACGGCCCGCTTGGAGATAATGATGGTGAGGATCAGGATCAGGGCCGCGCTGCCGAAAAGAATAAAAAATGCGGAACACAGCTGGCGGAATGTCATATTCCGGTGCATATTGCCGTTGACAAAGACAAGCATCGTCCCCTCATCTGTGGGGGATGCCTTATATCGGTAATCCGATACCCAGCCGCGTGTGTGTCCTTCTGCGGCTGCCTCCCTGGCATACGTTTCTACATCCGATTCGGAAATCGCCGCTATGGCATCCATATTAACCTGGGAAATCTGCTGTGCCTGATCCAGCCAGACCGTAAAAAAACGGGTGCTGAACCGGGTTTCTTCGGTGATCACGTCCGAATAGACAAACCAGTCCGACCATGCAGAGCGCTCGGACGGCCTGAAGGCGGGAAATTCCCCGCCGTTGGAAGCGATCGCATCCGTCAGCGTATCCAGAACGCGGTTGGTTTGTGCGATGTTCGATGCAGACAGAAACAGGAAAATGCCCATAAAGACGATCATAATGGAAAATGCGCTTACAATGATAAATTTTTTCCGCAGGCTGACGATCATGGGTCTACCTCTAAAACATATCCGGCATTGCGGATAAACCGTATTTCCATCGGGGCGCCAAGCGCTGCTATTTTCTTTCGTATGTTGGAGATATGCACCCAGACCACACTGGTGTCGACATTGGTGTCCCAGCCCCAGAGATGTGTGATGAAACGTTCCGTAGGGATAATGATGCCGGGGGTCTGCATCAGCATTTCCAGTATCTGAAATTCCTTGCCGCTCAGCGCCTGCATCCGCCCCTGGCAGAGCAGCTGGTACGTGGAGCGGTTTAACGTCACCTGCCCCAGAGACAAAAGGTCCGGCAAATACGTATCCTTGCGGCGCAGCATGGCCCGGACCCGCGCGAGCAGTTCGGCGGTGGAAAAGGGCTTGGGCAGGTAATCATCGGCGCCGCTGTCCAGCCCCTCTACCCGCTGGGACACTTCGGTCCGTGCGGTCAGAAAAAGCGCGGGGGTCGTGATCCCTTCGCTGCGAAGCGTCTGCAGCACCCGGATGCCGTCCATACCCGGCATCATGATATCCATGATCAGTCCGTCGTACTCCATCGTCCGCCCGTACGAAAGCGCAGCCGCCCCGTCGGATACCCCGTCGACGCTGAACCTGTTGCTTTCAAAAATGTGGATCAGCGTTTTGAGCAGTTTGGGGTCGTCTTCTGCGATCAGGAGTTTCATATATCCGGCGTCTCCTTTCATGGTGCTGCATAGTATTAAAGGTAAAAGATGGGGCTGCGCGGTATGCGTGTTCCGGAACCCGGATCGCAGCAGGAACAGAGACCGCCTGCACGGCGGGATTTTTGCGGGGTTCTGCCAAACATCGGCTGCGGAGCGCCCGTAAGCATGATATAAGCATATCATACGAGCCTAAAGGCAGCCTAAAATCCACCCTGTCCGGACGGATTCCCGCAGGGGAAGAGGCGGCTATCATGACTTTATCAGAGCAAATTGAAGATTTATGGATAAATGCGTGAACAAATGATGTACGGACTGGACGGGGGGAAGCTGCAAGTATTGCGGCCCGCCGCCGATACAAAATATCCGCTTCGGGCCGGCGGCACTGCGGCGGCCCGAAAGCGGAAAAACGCGTTTCCTTCCTTATTATATATGTATCATTATATATATGTCCGCAGCGGCAAAGGGAAGCGCTCCGTCCGCGGCCCACGGGAGACGGAACTGACGCTGCGCGGGAAGCGGCGGAAACCGTCCCCCGGGGCATTGGCACACGCAGCGCAGCGCGCTGCACGGGCCATGCGCAGGCCGGGTGACGGATCTGGAGAAAATGCGGGACAAGGCCGGGCAGGTTTTGTATAAAATGAAGAAATAACCGGCGCTGCCACTTTGTTCCTCGAAAACGGGAGCGGAAACGGCACGGAGCCGAAAGGATGCATAAATATTCCGCGCCAGGGCGGCAAAGGCCGGGAAAGCTGTGGAGCTTATACCTTATTATATATAATATACAGCAAAATGGCAGGCATATACCGGGGAATATCGCAGTATTTCGGCTCTGTTTTGCAATATTACACCCATGTTACATTGTTGACCGTTTGCTTGACCCACCCAAAAAGCTGTGGTATTATAATCAGCGTAAAGAGCAAAATGCTCTAAAATTTTAAAAGGAGGAAAAAACCCCATGAAGAATCTCAAAAAGGTTCTCGCACTGGTGCTGGCGTTCGCTTGCGCGTTCACCATGTTTGCCGGTGCGGCATTCACGGATGAGGCCGACATCCAGGCCAAAGACGCCGTGAACATGCTTACGTCGCTGGGCGTGATTGAGGGCTATGAAGATGGCTCTTTCAATCCCGATGGCACCGTAACACGCGCGGAAATGGCGAAGATGATCTTCGTTGTCCGCAACAACACTATTGATGATTCGGCCTACGAGAACATTACCTCGAATCTGACCGACATCAACAACCACTGGGCCAAGGGCTACATTAAGTTCTGTGAGTCCCAGGGCATTATTGCCGGTAAGGGCAACGGCATCTTTGATCCGGACGCGACCGTAACTGGCACCGAGGCGGCCAAGATGCTGCTCGTTCTGGCGGGCTACGACGCTGATAAGGCCGGCCTGGAAGGCGCTAGCTGGGAAACCAACACCCTGCGCTATGCAGGCGCTGCCGGTATCCTGGACAACGTTGCTTCCGGCCTCTCTTCCGGACTGCCGCGTCAGTACGCTGCGCAGATGATCTACAACACCCTGGACGCAAACCGCGTCAAGTGGTCCACCGACTCCGATTCCTTTGACGATAACCTCGGCAATGGCTACAAGGAGACCGTAGGCTATGCGTACATGGATCTGTGCTCGGACTACGGCACCCTGACCACCATCACCAGCGACTCGCTGACCATCAAGCTGGATCAGAGCTATAACAGCGACAACTACCATAAGTGGGACAGCACTAGCACCAAAACCGTATCCTTCACTAAGGTAGATACCGATTACTCCAGCCTGCTGGGCCAGACCGTCAAGGTCATGTTCAAGGACGGCAAGACCAACAATGTCCTCGGCGTTTTTGCGATCTCGGACAACACGGTCTACTCCACTTACATGAACCAGACCGAGCTGGACGGCAGCAAGATCAAGTTTGGCGGCACCTCTTACTCCGTAGATGATGCTAATAACAATGCTGGCACCCAGATCAATGTCATCGTTGACGGCGCTGCTGCTGACGCCAAGGACCTGTCTTACTTTGACGACACCGCTGAAAATAAGGTTTCGATGAACATGGTCGTCTTTGCGGATACCGACAGCAACAACCGCATTGACACTGCGATCGTTACCACCTACACCGGCGGCCAGGTAACCTACGTCGGCTCCGACAAGATTACCTTCGACGGCAAGTCCTATAATTTCGACGACGAGAATATCGACGAGAACATCGCAAAGGACGACTGGGCTGTCATGTCCACCAACCTTTACGATGACTGCAAGGACATTGTACGCGCAGACATTCTGAACACTGAACTGACCGGCTATAAGGAGAAGGACGGCTATGTTCAGTACGAGTTGGATGGCAAGTGGTATAACATGGCTTCTGAGGATACCGATGTTACCACCGGCGACAATGTAAAGGCATACGTTTACAACGGCGTTGTGCTCGACCTCGACACCGACGACGGCACGGGTGCGATCCCGACCAACATCGCGGTTGTTGTCGGCAAGGGCAAAAGCGGCCTGGACGGCGATCAGGCTAAGATCCGCCTGTTCGACGGCACGGTCAAGACCGTAACCATGTCCGACGACAGCGTACCTACCATCACCGAAGGCACTGCATACAAGATCTCCGGTTCCGACTCGGATACGAAGTTCGAAGCTCTGACCGAAAATGACAAGTACAACGGCTTTACGTATGTTGGCACGGGTGCGGCCGCTCCGAGTGATGACAAGATTGACGGTGTCAAGGTTGCGGACGAAGCTGTGATTATTCTGTGGTCCGGCAATGGCCGCTCCAAGCAGATCACCGGCAAGCAGTTCAACGCGCTGTCGGATACTACCGAGGGTATGCTGTCTGACCTGAGCCAGGCGGCAACCGCAGTATTCACCAAGGAAACCAATGGCCTGACCCGCGTCCGCATGGCGGCTGTCAAGGTTGAAAGCACGGATCTGGTCGGTGAATCCAGCGATAACTACGCTTACATCGTAAGCGGCGGCACGCAGACTACTGGCGGCGATGTGCGCTACACCATCTGGACCGGCTCTGAGAACGTACAGGTTACTGAGGATACCGCTTACTCCAAGGGCATCCGCGCGAAGGGTACGCTGATCGGCTACTCCGAGATCGATGCGGACGGCTACATCAACGACGTAAAGGTTTACGGCACGATCGATGACGCTAAGGATGCTTCCGGCGAGCTCAAGACTACCGAGATGTACCGTGGCGGTAACGAGGCCAACGTTTCGGGCTACATTGCCATCAATGGCGCGCAGTTCAATGTAACGGCTGATACCACCGTACTGTTGGTTGATTCCAAGGCTGATACCGACAGCTCGATTGGCTTGAAGTACACCTACGGCGATAAGCTGCCGCAGGCTTCCAAGTACAAGGACGCTGGCGTTGACAAGTATCTGGTCAATGCATTCTGGATCATGGACGAGGCAGGCAGCGACGATAAGGACATCGCTGTTCTGGTTATCGACTCCACCGGCGCATTCGACGGCTTCGAGTTGGATGATGTGCAGGCTCCGAAGATTACTGCTGAAAAGACCTCCGGTGGCGCATCTACCACTGTTGGGACGAAAGCTGAGCTGAAATATACATTGACTGCCTCTAATTATGCTACCGATGCTGCTGATGTTACGACCTCTATTAACTCTGAGGATAATACCAACATCACTGCTTCTGGTACGGGTGCTTTTGCTGTCAAGAACAATGGTACTCAGGAGATTACTGTGACGGTCGGCACCTCTACCGCTATTGGTACGTATAATATTCAGATCAAGGCGGGCAATACTGTTCTGCTGACAGATACCTTTGAGGTTACTGCAAAGCCGGTTGCCACCCTGGATCCTGTTACTGCAAACGACAACACCACAACGTTTACCGAAGCTGGTAAGGTCAAGGCTGGTAGTACACTGGATATCATCGTTGGCAAGCTCAATACAAATGATACCACTAATGTGAGGGCTTCGTTTAAGATTGTGGCTAACGATCGTCCGAGCGCAGATACCTCTGTTTACACTCCGGTTGCAGGTGAAAAGGTTACAATCACCGCTACCTTTACTCCGGAGGCAGACTACGCAATTACTGCTACCGCAGCTCCGACTCTGGCAGGCACGAATGCTGATGCTGACTCGTTCAGTGTAACGAATGGTATTGCAACTGCAACTTATACGTTCACTGTCGTGGCGTGATCAATTTTCCTTAACAGACGAAAACCCCCGATTTTCGGGGGTTTTCCCTTTCTATAAGACGAAAAGGGATGAAATTATGACAAAAAATAACCCCAGAAAGACGATCACGCAGCTCATGCAATGTTCCGTCAACGAGCTGCGCGACCGCTTTTGCGTGAAGCGTCCTACCGAAGGATGCTACCGCTTTGAAGAGATTGAAAACTCCAAGCATTTCGTGCTCGTAAGCGTAAAAAAACCTGAAGACTCATTTTCTGCACTGGTGGATGCGGACTTCGATTTTGACCGCATGGCGGGATCGAATAACTATCCGCAACTGCTGGATCTGGGCCGCAAATTGGCGGATGCGTTTGATTTGCCAATTTACTGGTGAAAAAAGCAGCGCCCCTTTCGGGGACGCTGCTTTTTTATTTTAATGCCGCGTAAACATACGTAATATTACTGGAATTCAATCTGCTGCGTTTATTTTCGCTGTCGATAAGCTGAAAGCCATTTGCAGTAAGCAAGCAGAAATCATCATCCGTCATCTCATCCTTGGGGAAGGCCAAACACTGATAAGTGTACCCGACGGAGCCGGTCATGCCGTCCGCGCGCATCACGAATACCATTTGTGGCGCAAACCCCAGCGTGATATCCCGCGGAAACTCAGAGTTGCCGATGTATGTCCCCCAATACAGGTCGCTTCTGCGCGCCATGTCGGCGGACAGTTCCTGTGACAGCATGGATTCCGTGATCGTATCGCCGAAGGTCTCTGCGACGATACCCTCGACGCGGGCCTCGAGCCGCGCCGCGTCGTCGCAGACAGCGTTGTGCGCAACGCGGAGCTCCTCCGGGCTGCTGTCGAACCGCGCCTTGAGTTCATCCGCCGGTAAATTTGGTTGATCAGGTAAATCTGCAATTCTGTGGGTAAAAGCCGTAATTTTGTGGTCAGAAAAAGACATTGCGTTCCTCCTTTTTGTTGGTACTGCTCGCGCGCGGTCATTGGACAGCGCGCGCGGGCGCGCGTGGAGCGTTTCCGCCCCGGGTGGTTTTTCCTGTCCGGGAGTTGTAAGCATCTGATAGAATACCCGATATTTCAAAAAGCGCAAGAGCGATTATTTGCTCTTGCGCTTTCGATATTTCCGGCTATTCTTATAGACGCTTACTTCCCCGTGTTGGTACACAAAACGGGACGGGTATCCCTCACGCGCGCGCCCGCGTGGTCAGAGGAACGCGCGCGAGGGAGACCGCCACAAACAAAAGGAGGTTTTTCATGTCATTTTCCGATCATAAGATCACCCAGTTTACCCACAGGATCACCGAGCTGCCCGACCAGCCCAACCTGCCCGCCGACGAGCTGAAAGCGCGGTTCGACAGCAGCCCGGAGGAACTCCGCACCGCGCACAACGCCGTCTGCGACGACGCGCAAACGCTCTCAGACAAGGTCGAGAGCATCATCACCCAGACGTTCGAGGGAACGATCGACAGGGAAATGCTGTCGGACGAGTTGGAGGCCGACCTGACCGCTCTCGAAACCGCCGTGCCGCTTAAGTGCGAGGCCTATTTCGGCTACTACACCGGCAATGGCGGAAGCACCCAGCAGATCGACCTTGGCTTTGCGCCAAAGGCAGTGCTTGTTATCAATCCGTACGATACGAGCGAAACCACGGACGAGATGAATTTCTGCAGCATGGGCATGCAGGGCAACCCTACGGTCTACACCTGCGTCTATGTCAATGAAACCGGGTTCCTGCTCCGCACCAACGGCAATATTGGTGACGGGGTGAACAAGTATAACCGCAGATACTTCTATGCCGCGTTCAAGTAACCGGCGCAAAAGGAAAAGCCCCTAAAGAGGGGCTTTTCGATTGCCTGTTGGTTTGCAGTGTCAGGCACACATTCAGTCAATTACGCAATGGTCCAAACGGAGCCATTCCACGACAGGGTCTGAGCAGCGTTGGTGTTAGTTGCATCGTTTGCAGCGCTGACTGCGCCAGTATTGATTGTAATACCGCCACCATTGTCAATGTTGTTATTCTGGAAGCTAATAATCAGCTTGTCGCCATCTGCACGTACAGAAACATTATTGATGTCGGTCGATGCATCATGCTTTACGGTCACCTTAGATGCGTCAGCAACACGGATATCCATATTGAAGTCGATAATCCAGGTGTAACCCGAATCTTCGGAAGTGATGTTCGGGGTGCTGCCGGTCTTTTCAACAGCAGGCTTGATGATCGGTTCAACTGTTACGTTGGTCGCATCCAGCTTTACATTGTTATTGATCGTCAGTGCCTTCGGAGTAGAAACCTGGTCATTGACCAGCGTCCAAGTCAGTGTCTGGCCGCCAACCTTAACCGTGACAACGTACTCGTTTGCAGCAGTCGGAGTCTTGTCGAGCTTTGCGGTCAGGTTGAGCGAAGCGCCGCCGTCAACCATCTGCGTCGCCGGAGCGATCGTCAGGGTTGCCGTCTCAGACTCGTCAACGCCGTTAAACGTGTTCAGAGCAACTCCGTTCAGGCCGGTGAAGGTGTACTTCGCGCCATCGCTCTCCACGTCGGTGAAGGTTACCTTAACGTAGCCCTTGCCGGTCGCAGTTACCTGAGTCGAAGTGCTGCCTGCAGCCACACCATTAGCATCGGTAATCGTTACCGTTCTTTCGACCTTTTCGGTAATACCGGTAATCGTCATAGTGCCCGTCGCGTTGATTTCGTCAGCCTTCCAGATGTTGGTCTTAAACTTCAGAGTCTGCTCCGATCCAGTCTGAACTTCCCGTGTAGCGAGGTTCTGGTTAGCCAGCTCGCTGTACGCAATCGGGGTCTCGCCGTCGAAGTAGAGAACCTTCACCTTGGAAGCAGTCAGGCTGCCGTCAACCAGTTCAACCGTAACTTCGTCGTAAACGCCGAAGTCAGCGGTGTTGTTCGTGATCTTCTGCGATCCAGCCGCCAGAGCGGTCTCCTCATAAGTGCCAACCAGCTTGCCGTCGCCGTATACCTTGTACTCTACGGTGTAGGTCGCGTCGTCGGTCGCCCAAGCCGGCTGATCAACGGTCATGTTGAAGATCAGGTCGCCGTCGCCATTGACACGGGTCGAGGAAACGGATACATAATCCATTACATCCTCATCCGCGCCATCGTTTGCGGTATCCTTGCCGTAAACGGTGTTGTCGCCGTCTACGCCGAGAACATCGTCGTAGTAGTCGCTCTCAAGGTACAGGCCCTGGTCAACAACCAGCAGCTCGCAGTCGCCGTTATTCTCGCCGATGTACAGCGCGTTCGCCATGTACGGGTTGCCATTCAGGTCGTAGTTCTTCAGCGCAACCTTTACGTCGCCGTCGGTAATGGCAGCGCCGTTCTTGGAGTCAACATAGATGATGGTAGCGTCGGAGATATCCATCTCGTCGCCATTGCTCATGATGACGGTGTTGCCGTTATCGGAAACCGTGGTAATCGCGGAGAATACCAGGCCGCCATCATTGCGATCCAGCACAACCGCACCCTCGATGCCGTAGGTGCCTTCCTCAACGTTCTCAACAACCGCGCGGACAACCACGCCGTCGCCGGTCAGCTCGTCATAGCCCAGAACGGTGTTCTTCTGGCGCTCGTTCAGGTCGTCGATCTCTTCCTGTACGTTGTAGATATAACCGTCGGTGAACAGCTGGTACTCAGCGATACCGTTGTTGCGGTTAACCCACTTCGCGTTGGTCAGGATGTAGCCGTAGTGGTTCCAGGTCGGGATGCCGATCTTGCTGAGATCCAGACCCTCGTCTACCTGCAGTGCCAGCGCGCCGATGCGGTTCAGGCCGCCCATGTCGCCGGAGAAGCCGTATGCAGCCGCACCAGCAACAACGCCCTTGCCATTCAGCAGATTCTCGACATTGGGGATGTCGTTGAACTTCTTACCGGTGATGCTTACAACATCCCAGTCAGCGTCAGCGCCGTCCTTGGCCCAGTACAGCAGTACCTGTGCATTGTCGTCGATCTTGACGCGGTCGAAATGGTCGCCGTCCAGCTCAGCAATATCTGCATTTACATCGCCGCGGAAGGACAGGTCGCCGTAGTACTCCTCGTAATCCTCCCATTTATCGTTGCGGCCTTCAATACCAGCCTTAAGCGCAGAGAAGCGGTACTCGTCGCCGATCACCGTATACTCGTAAGCCACGCCGACCTCGATATCAACGCTCTTGTCCTCAATGTCGACAACCTTGGTGTCGCCGTTGAAGAACGCGATGCGGGCCTGCTCAGCTACTGCATTGTGGCCAGTCTCCGCCAGAACAACCGCTACGTTGTCCACGCGGCCGGTGTTCGTGCCGGAAGAACGCTCGATGTAGAACATGATGCCGTTGACTGCAACGTAGTCAACCGCCTGAACTGCCTTGACATTCTTCAGGTCGTTCTCGCTGCGGGCAGACTGAACAGCGTCGTCGCCGCCAGCATACCAGTTGTCGCCGATCTGGTACTCGTCGTAGTTATTGACATTCTTGAGTTCCTGACCGTCGAAGTACATGCTGCCGCTCTTGTCGTTGCGCATTGCGTCGAGGTCAGCGGACTGTACCTCTACCGGCTCAATATTCCAGCAGTCGTTGTACATGTCGTGGGTGATAACAACCCAGTCGTCCTTCTCGATGCCGTCCGCGATGATCTCGTCATCATACTTGTAGGTCTGGCCTGCAGCGATGACACGGTCGGAAGCAACGTAGGAAACCTTCGCAACGTCGTAGGTGCGGACAACCAGGGTGTCCAGACGGCCGTTGTCATCCGTATCCACGAAGGTATACATGTTCGGGTTCAGGGTGTTGTGGTCCAGCTCGTCGAGCGAGGTCCACTGCGCATTCTTGTCGCCGTCAATGTAGGTGGTGATGCCGCCCTCATCGTCCAGACGATAGGAATTGCCGCCAAACGCAACCTTTTCCTCATCCTTGGAGGTGTCGTTTGCCTCTACGGTGTAAACCGTGTTGTCAACGGTCGCATAAACGCCGATCACCGAGTTGTTCTTGCCACCCTCAAACAGCACCTTGACCTTCTGGCCAAGCAGCTCAGAGTAGTCGGTGTCAAGGTCAATGAACTCCTTGATAGACGGAGCATCGCTGTCCGCTTCGTCAGACTGCGTCATGGTGATCGTCAGCGCATCGCCGTCGATACCGATAAGGGTGCCGATGTTGGTGTACAGATCCATCCACTTGTTGCCGACGGAGATTGCCGGGCCGCCGAAGGACAGGCCTTCCTTGGAGTCATTGACGAAGTTCTCAACAACTGCGGAGTAGCGGACAGCAGTAGCACCCAGGCAGTTAGCGAGGATCTGCGCCGCATCCTGACGGGTGCAGCCTGCGCTCATTGCGGAGGCAACGTTATCGGTCAGGCCGATCGTGGTTGCGTAGGTCAGGGTGTTCTTCTGCCAGTCGATGCCGGTCAGGCCAGCATTCTCCTCGTCGTAGCCAGCCAGCGCCAGAGCCATCTTCATGGCCTCAGCAGTGGTGACCTGCGCATCCGGTGCAAACTGGGTCGCAGACTTACCAGCAACGATGCCGGTATTCTGCAGGTACTTGATGTAGCCCTCCGCCCAGTGGCCGGAGATGTCGGTAAAGGACGTCGTGTTGCCAACGTGAGCAGACGCGTCGTCATTACCG
>DXFS01000018.1 GCA_019114345.1 Candidatus Agathobaculum pullistercoris
GCGTGCAAAAAGGGCATGGATGAGTTCCGCGACCTGTTCAACCAGGACAAGATCGGCGGCGCGCCCTTCCTCGGCATTGCAAAGCCGGTCATCAAGGCGCACGGCTCGTCGAACGAAATTGCGGTGATGAATGCGGTGCGGCAGGCGATCGCCTACACGAAATCCGGTATGATCCAGGCGGTTTCGGAAAACATACAGTACATGACCATTGCAGAATAAGACGCATTGCTGCCGGAAAGCCGCGCCGGAAGCGCGGTGGAGGAGGTGAAACACACATGCTGAACATCGACTATCAGTTTAAGGACAAGACGCTGTACCAGACCGCGATGACCCACTCGTCCTATGCCAACGAGCATCGCGCAGGCCACCTGCACCACAATGAGCGGCTGGAGTTCCTTGGCGATTCCGTACTGGGCTTTGTCACGGCGGATTACCTGTTTACGCACTATCCCGAGCTGCCCGAGGGCGACTTGACCAAGCTGCGCGCGGCGGTCGTGTGCGAGGGCGCGCTGTGCGAGATCGCGAGGGAACTCGGCATCCCGCAGGAGATCCGGCTGGGCCACGGCGAGGAGACCGGCGGCGGGCGCGAGCGGCCGTCTATCCTGGCGGATGCGACCGAAGCGCTGCTCGGCGCGATCTATCTGGACGGTGGCATTGAGCCTGCGCGCGCATTTGTGCTGCGCTTTATCCCGCATAAGGTGGACGTTGCGATCGCGGGCGGTGCGTTCAAGGACTACAAGACCATGCTGCAGGAGATCGTGCAGAAAAACAAGCAGGAGACGCTCGAGTACCGGCTCGCCGGGCAGTCCGGCCCGGATCACGACAAGCGCTTCACCATGGAACTGCTGCTCAACTCCAATGTGTTTGCATCCGGCACCGGCCGGAGCAAAAAGGAAGCCGAGCAGATGGCAGCCAAGCAGGCGCTCAAGGCCATGGGCGTGGAATAAAGAAAAATCCCCCGGGACAAAGTCACGGGGGATTTTTATGTGGCAAATCAAAACCAGCTTATTTTTTCGTTCCGGAAGCGGGGCGCGGGGCCGCCCGCATACGGGTCATAGGTGTTTTTATTGCAGCCGAATTCCTTGAGCGAGGCGATTTTACCGCCCGCTGTCCAGCGGATGAGCGAAATGCCGTCGAATTCCTCTGTGCGGCCGTCCTGCATCCGGTTTTTGAAATACCACTCGACTGCGGTCTGGTCTCCCTGATGGAAAAACTGCTTGATATCCCAGACCAGCACGCGGCCGCGTGTGTTCCACTCGTCAAACCAGTGCTTGACCTGTGCTGCGCCGTGATATTTCGGCCCCCAGCTTTCAGTATATACGCAGCCCGGCGCAAAAATGTCCAGGATGCCGCTGTCCCTTGCCTGTAACCACATATCAAACCATTGCCGGATGATCCGCTCGCGCTGTTCCATCTTACTTCCTCCTGACACATTCCGTTAGCTGTCTCCATTATAGCATGATAGGCCGGATTTGTGGACAGGGTGTAAATTCTGGGTTTGCGCATTGAAAAGCACGGCCTGCGGTGGTAAAATAAAACCATATATACGTTAGAGGTGTTACATGGTTCTCAAGAGCCTGATTTTACAGGGCTTTAAGTCATTTCCGGACAAGACCGAGATCAAATTTCTTGGTGGACTGACTGCGATCGTCGGGCCGAACGGTTCGGGCAAATCCAATATATCGGACGCTATCCGCTGGGTGCTGGGCGAGCAGTCCTCGCGTTCTCTGCGCGGCGCCAAGATGGAGGACGTCATTTTCGGCGGCACTGCTAAGCGTGGGCCGGTCGGCTTTGCCGAGGTCTCGCTGATTCTGGACAATTCCGAGGGCGTGTTCCGCTCGGAATTCACCGAGATCATGGTGACCCGCCGCTATTACCGTTCGGGTGAGAGCGAGTATTTCTTAAATAAAAAGCACTGCCGTCTGCGCGACATCCATGAGCTGTTTATGGATACCGGTTTGGGGCGCGACGGCTATTCCATCATCGGGCAGGGCCGTATTGACGAGATCCTGTCGCTCAAGAGCGAGGACCGGCGCGAGATCTTCGAGGAAGCCGCCGGCATCACCAAATTCCGCTACCGCAAAGAGGAAGCGGAACACAAGCTCGCCGCCACTGAGGACAATCTCGCCCGCATCCGCGACCTGTATGACGAACTCGAGCGTCAGGTCGGGCCGCTTGAAAAGCAGGCGGAAAAAGCAAAGCAGTTCCTGCTTCTGCGCGATGAGCTGCGCGTGCTGGAGATTTCACTTTGGCTCCTATCGCTCGACCGCATCAAGGCAGACAGCGCCAAGCTGGAGCAGGACACCAAAATCTGTGCGGATCAGCTTTCCGCTGCCAAGCAGGCGCAGGAAGGGCTGTACGCGCAGTCCGAGCAGCTTTCCGCCGATATGCGGGAGATCGACCGCGAGGCCGACCGCCTGCGGCAGCAGCTGCGCGAGACCGAGCAGCGCGCCGCCGAGCAGGCGAGCCGTGCGGCGGTCCTCAAAGCCAACATACAGAACAACAAGGACAACATCGACCGCGCGCAGCGCGAGAGCGCCCAGCGCGCCGAACAGGCGCAGAATCTGGGCGCGCAGCTTGCGGAGCGCCGGTCGCGCATCGAATTGTTGGACACCAAACACGCGGGCCTGGCCGCGCGGCTGGATGACCTGACGCAGCAGGCGGCAGGGCAGTCCCAAAAGCGAGGGCAGGCCGAGGCGGTGCTGCGCGAAGCCGTCAGGGCGCGCACCGAGCAGCAGAACCGGCTGCACGCGCTGGAGATCGACCGCACGGCGGCCGAGACCGGCCTTGCCAGCATGGATGGGCGGCGCGATACCATCTCAGCCGATATCGAGACCGCGGGTAAGCGGCTGGACAGCGAAAAGCAGGCGCATGAGGCGCTGGAAGCGCGCATGCGCGACTGTCTGGATACGCTTGCGAGTGCGAAAAATAAGGTGCAGGGCGTGTCGCTCAAGGCGGAGAGCCGCCGCAAAAAGGTGGACAGCCTGCAAAGCGAGCTGTCCAAAGCAACGGCGGCGCTGACTGATGCCAAAAACCGCGTCAAGATGCTGTCCGACATGCAGCGCGATTATGAAGGCTTTTCGCGCGCGGTCAAGTCGGTCATGCATCAGGTGGAGCGGGGGGCGATGCACGGTGTGCACGGCCCGGTGTCCGCACTGATCGCGACCGAGGACAAGTTCGTCACCGCCATCGACACGGCGCTTGGCGCGTCCGCGTCCTCCATCGTGGTGGACACGTCGGCGGACGGCAAGCGCTGCATTGAATATCTGAAGCGCACGGACGGCGGCCGCGCGACCTTCCTGCCGATCGATACCATCCGCCCGAATATGCTGCGGGAAACCGGTCTGGAAACGCAGAAAGGCTGTTTCGGCACCGCTGACCGGCTGGTCACTTTTGACAAACGCTATACGGCCATCGTGCAGAACCTGCTCGCACGCACGGTCGTTTCCGAAAATATGGACACCGCGCTTGCGCTCGCCAGGGCGTACGGCCACCGCTTCCGCATCGTCACGCTGGACGGCCAGATTTTGCAGGCCGGCGGCGCGATGACCGGCGGCTCGGCCTCGCGCGGCACGGGCGCGCTCGCCCGTGCGGGCCGCCTGCGGGATGCGCAGGAACAGGTGAAAATACTCGAGGTGCGCCGCGCGGAAGCTGAGGAGGATTTCCGTTCCGCCAAGGACGAGCTTGCTGCACTGGATTACGACCTCAAGGCCATTGAGGCCGAGCGCATCCGCGCTGAACAGTCGGAGGCCGGGCTGCGCGCCTCGGTATCCCAGCATGGGCTGCTGCTCGAGAGCCTGCAGCTGCAATACGATAACCTCGTGCTCGAGCGGGACAACCTCGCCGCTGCCAAGCAGCAGTATCAGGACACCATCACCCAGTGCGAAAGCCGCGAGGCGGACGCGCGGCAGGCCTATGACCAGACCGAAGCGCAGGTCGCGGCATGCCGCGCGGCGATCGACAAGCTCGCCGCCGAGGCAACAGACAACACTGCACAGGCCGCGTCGCTGCAGACCGAGATCGCGGAAAACCGCTCGGAGGCTGCGAGCGAAGCCCGCGCATTGGCCGACCTCGAACAGCTCAAGGCTGAACTGGACGCGGGCGTATCTGGCACGGCGGACACGATCGCAGGATTTGAGGCCGAGATCGCACGCTTGACTGAAGAGCTCGCGCATGCCGAAGCCACGCGCGAGGACACCGGGACGGTTACCGCCCGCTTGAACGAACAGATCGCCGCACAGATGAACCAGCACGAGCGGGTCGAGGGCGAGCGCGCTCGGGTTGACCGCGAGGCGCAGGGCAAAAATGATGAAATTTTGAACCTCGAGCGCGAGGCGGCGCGCCTGGAAAACCGCGCCGGCCAGCTGAAAACCGAGGAAGCACAGATCTTGGACAAAATGTGGGAAAACTATGAGCTGACGCCCTCGCCTGCGGCCGAGGCCGCAAGGCCGCTGGAAGATGTGCCCGCCGCAAGGGAGCGGGCGAAAAACCTGCGCACGCAGATGCGCGCGCTCGGAAACGTCAATCTGGATGCGGTCGAGGAATACAGGCAGGTGCTCGAACGGTATACTTTTATGGGCGAGCAGAAGGGCGACCTCGAAAAAGCGCAGAAGGAGCTGTACAAGGTCATCGAACAGCTCACGGTCAACATGAAGGAGATCTTCGCCTCCGCGTTTGCCAAGCTCAATGCATATTTCGGGCAGACCTTCCGCGAAATCTTCGGCGGCGGCCATGCCGAGCTGTCGCTCGCGGATACTTCGGATATCTTAAACTGCGGCATCGACATCCGCGTCTCCCCGCCGGGCAAGGCGGTCAAGACGCTGACGCTGCTTTCGGGCGGCGAAAAGGCATTCGTGGCGATCGCACTGTATTTTGCCATATTGAAACTGCGTCCCACGCCGTTCTGCGTGCTCGACGAAATCGAGGCCGCGCTGGACGACGTCAACGTCGCACGGTTTGCACAGTACATCCGGCGGCTGACCGATTCGACGCAGTTCATCGTTATCACGCACCGCCGCGGCACCATGGAGGAGGCCGACATGCTCTACGGCGTGACCATGCAGGAGCAGGGCGTGTCCAGAATGCTCATGCTCAACCTCGCCGAGGCGGAGAAGCAGCTTGGTAAGGTGATCCGGTAAAGAGATGGGGGATAGAGATGCTGTTTGATTCGTTTTTTCAGGTTTTTGGAGCGATCGGGATGGTCTCGTGGTTTGTATGGCCGTTTGCGTTCGTTTTCTGCCTGAAGCGCACGATCTTCTATATGCGTGCGCCGGATGACGAGGACGCGGCCGCGCAGGAACAGCGGAAAAAGAAGGAGCTGTACTGCGAGATCCTCGGCGGGGCATCCCTGCTGGTTATGTTCTGCACTGCTGTGACGGTTATAGGCTATTAGCCGGAACGGCAGGGCAGTGAAGTAACCGCGCAGCGGAGAAGGGGGAAGAATCGATGTTCGGGACTGTATTTCAAGTGCTGGCTTGGATTTGTGCGGCCACTTGGTTTGTCTGGCCGTTCGTGTTCGTGGGGACGCTTACCGGGCTGATCCGGCGCGCGGTGCAGCGTCCAGAAAATACTGCACAGGAACAGCGGGAAAACACGCTGCTCGGCTGGGGATTTGCCGCCGGATTTTCCTGCTCATGGTGTGCATCACCGCAGGGGGCATCGGATAACAGCGGTTTGAAAAAATTAGGCCTTGTTTGAAAAAAGATAGTGGTTTCGATTTTTCAAACAGGCCATAGTTAGGAGAGTAAAATGGGATTATTTGATAAAATCAAACAGGGTTTACAGAAAACCAGCGACGCGGTAAACCGCTCGCTGGACAACGTGTTCGCGGCGTTCGTCAAGATCGACGCGGATCTGCTCGAAGAGCTGGAAGAAGCGCTTATCCTGTCCGACGTGGGCGCGGAAACCTCCGCGAAGATCGTCGCCGAGGTGGAAAAGCGCGCAAAGCTCCGGAAGATTACCACCGCGCCTGAGCTGCGCGACCTGCTGCGCGAGGTGCTGACCGACAACATGCTGGACAACCAGCCGCTGGACGTTTCGGGTAAGCCCGCGGTCATCCTGGTGATCGGCGTCAACGGCGTGGGCAAGACCACGTCGATCGGCAAGCTGGCAGCCCGCTATGTCAGCGAGGGCAAAAAGGTCATGCTGAGTGCGGCGGACACCTTCCGCGCGGCGGCGGCTGACCAGCTTGAAATCTGGGCAAAACGCGCGGGTGCGGACATCGTGCGTCACGGCGAGGGCGCCGATCCGGCGGCGGTCGTATTTGACTCGATCTCCGCGGCCAAGGCGCGCGGCAGCGATGTCATCATCGTGGACACCGCGGGCCGTCTGCACAACAAGGCCAACCTGATGAACGAGCTGGCCAAGATCGACCGCGTCATCTCGCGCGAGTTGCCGGACGCATCGCGCGAAACCCTGCTCGTGCTGGACGCAACCACCGGGCAGAACGCCGTACACCAGGCAGAGGAGTTCAATAAGGCCGCGCACCTCACCGGCATTATCCTGACCAAGCTGGACGGCACCGCCAAGGGCGGCATCGTCATTGCGATCTCGGCTGGGCTCGGTGTGCCGGTCAAGCTGGTCGGCGTGGGCGAGGGCATTGACGACCTGATCGACTTCGACCGCGCGTCCTTCCTGGAAGCGCTGCTGCCCGCAGAAGGAGGAAACGAATAATGCAGAGACCGGACGGAAGAACCGCAGGCGCGATGCGCCCGGTGAAAATCACAACGAACTATACCATGTATGCCGAAGGCTCGGTGCTGGTCGAAATGGGCAACACCAAGGTGATCTGCACTGCCTCGGTCGAGGATAAGGTGCCGCCCTTCCTTGAGGGGAAGGGTCTCGGCTGGGTGACGGCAGAGTACGCCATGCTGCCCCGCGCTACGAATACGCGTAAAAAGCGAGATATCAAGAGCCTCAAGCTGGACGGCCGCTCGAGCGAGATCCAGCGCCTGATCGGGCGCAGCCTGCGCGCGGTGGTCGACCGTGCAGCGCTCGGCGAGCGTCAGATCACGATCGACTGCGACGTTATCCAGGCGGACGGCGGCACGCGCTGCGCGTCCATCACGGGCGGGTTTGTCGCCCTGTGGCTCGCGTGCAAAAAGCTGCTGGATGAAGGCGTGATCGAAACCATGCCGCTTACCGCGCAGGTCGCGGCGGTTTCAGTCGGCATTTTTGAGGACGAGGCGGTGCTCGACCTCAATTACGCCGAGGACAGCCACGCGATCGTGGACTGCAACGTCGTCATGACCTCGGCGGGGCAGTTTATCGAGGTGCAGGGCACGGGCGAGGGCCGTCCGTTTTCGGACACCGAGCTGAAAAAGCTGCTCGGCCTCGGCAAGCGCGGCTGCGCGCGCCTGTGCAAGGTGCAGAGCAAGGTGATGGGGGAGAGTCTGTAATGCAATTCGTACTCGCCTCCCACAACAAAAAAAAGATGTCGGAAATGGCGGCCATCCTGAGCGGGCTGGATATCGAAGTCGTCCCGCTGCCTGAAAACGCACCCGAACCTGAGGAAAATGGCGCGACCTTTGAGGAAAACGCCATGATCAAGGCGAAAAGCGCGGCGGATTTCACCGGCCTGCCCGCGATCGCGGACGACAGCGGCCTGTGCGTAGACGCACTGGGCGGCGCTCCGGGGATCTACTCCGCGCGCTACTGCGAGGGAACCGATCTCGACCGCAATACGTTACTATTACAGAACATGTCGGACAAGGACGACCGCGCCTGCCGGTTCGTGTGTGCGATCGCGTGTGTGCTGCCGGATGGCGGGACGCTCACCGTGCGCGGCGAATGCGAGGGCGAGCTGCTCCGCGAGAGCCACGGCGAAGGCGGCTTCGGGTACGACCCGCTGTTCTATGTGCCGGCATACGGCTGCACGTTCGGCGAGCTGCCGCCGGAGACCAAGAACCGGATCTCCCACCGCGGCCGCGCGCTGCGCAAGCTGCGCGAGGAGCTGGAAGCGCGGCTGTAAGCCGCGAAATGTGTATCAATCATCAACAAGGAGAATTCATTTTATGCTGACAACCAAACAGCGCGCCCAGCTGCGCGCTTTGGCAAACCCGCTTGCCGATACGCTGATCATCGGCAAGGAGGGCGTGACCGATGCGGTCGAGCGCCAGCTCGACCAGCTGCTTGAGGCACATGAGCTGGTCAAGGGCAAGGTGCTTGAGAGCGCCATGCTCACCCCGCGCACGGTCGCAGAGGCGCTGAGCGAAGCCACCGGGGCAGACACCGTGCAGTGCATCGGCTCCAAATTCGTCCTGTACCGCCAGGCGCGGGACAAAGACAAGCGCAGGATCGTACTCGTCAAATGAGGACGGGGATACTCGGCGGGACTTTCAACCCGCCGCATCTGGGGCACCTGCATGCCGCCTGCCTGGCGAAAGATGCACTCGGATTGGACAAGGTGCTGTTTATCCCGACCAACATCCCGCCGCACAAGCGACTGCCGGAGGACACCGCCACCGCAGCAGACCGCTGTGAGATGGTGCGCCTGCTGACAGCGGACGCACCCTGGGCGCGGCTCGATACGATCGAGGTCGATCGCGGCGGCGCGAGCTATACCGTCGATACGCTGCGCGCGCTGCACGCGCGGGGCGAGGACGGCCTGTACCTGATCGTGGGGACGGATATGCTGCTCTCGTTTGACCGCATCTGGCGCGCGCCGGAGGAGATTGCGCGCCTGTGCACGCTGGCCGTGTGCGCGCGGGAGGATGAGGACTGGGCGGCGATCGCGGAGAAGGCGGCGCTGCTGCGTAAGACAATGGACGCCAAAATCGAACTGGTCCGGGGCGAGAGCCTGACCATTTCGTCGACCGAGCTGCGGCAGGGCGGCGCGCTGCGCCGCTATACCGCGCCCGCAGTTGCGGATTATATCGAGCGAAATCACCTGTATGGGTACTGACAATAGAAAAATCGGTATAAAAGAAAGGCGGGTCAAGGTTATGTTGTGTAACGAGGAAATGAGAAAGGGCATCCTTTCCAGACTGAAGGGATACCGGTACCAGCATTCGCTGGGCGTGGAGCGGGCGGCTGTCTGGCTGGCCGGAAAGTACGGGGGAGACCCGGAAAAAGCCGCCGTCGCCGGGATACTGCATGACATAACTAAGCATCTTTCTCCGCAGGAACAGTTGAATTTATGTGAGAAATACGGTATAATACCCTGTACCGTCGAAAAAAGTGAGCCGAAAATGCTGCACGGGAAAACTGCGGCGGCGATCGCGCGGGAGGAATACGGCATGCCCGAGGATGTCTGCACCGCAATCGCCTGCCACACCACCGGGCGGCATGGCATGACCCTGCTGGATAAAATCCTTTATTTGGCGGATTACATCGAGGAAACACGCGATTTTCCCGGCGTGGAAAAGGCGCGCGAGCTGGCGAAGGTTGATATCGACCGCGCCCTGCTCTATTGCTACGACCAGACGTTGACCGAGCTGGTCGCGCGTGGAAAGCTGATTCACAGCGATACCATTGCCGCATACAACGATATGATACGGCAGGGTGTCCGCTGGCGCGATGAATGAACACTGGAGGCAGAAATCGTTTGAAACTTTTCGGAGGCAGCGGCGGACATAAAAACAGCAAGAGCCGCGCAAAACGAAGCAGCGAAGCACCGGCATATCGTGCTCCGGCAGCTTCCCAGCAAGGGGCAGACAGGCCGCATGCGGTGCAGACCGCACCTAAGCCTGTCGGGAAAAAAGGGAAAAAGGTCAAAAAACAGCTTACTAAAAAGCAAAAGCGCAACCGCATCATTATTACGGCAGTGGTTGTGATCGCCCTGCTGGCCAGTGTGGCGGCAGCTGCTGCCATCTTTATCCGTCCGCCGCAGGCGAATGATCCCACTATCAAGGACAAGGAAAACGGCGATAAGATCAATGTGGACGGCCTGCTCAACTCGGGCACGCGCATCGACGACGTGTTCACCTTTGTGATCGGCGCTGTGGATGAAGATGAGACGCGAACTGATGCGCTTATGGTTGCGACGATGGACACCAATGCGAAGACCGTCAATATCATGAACATCCCGCGCGATACCATGTGCAACAACTCGGCGAGCGGCGCAAGCCGCAAGATCAATGCGGCCTACGCGATGGGCGGAATCGAGCAGACCAAGCGCGAGATCGAACGGCTGATGGGTTTCCAGCCGGACAAATATGTGATCGTCAACTTTGACGGTATTGCGGCAATCGTGGATGCGATCGGCGGCGTGGATTATGAGATCCCTTTCCGCATGGAGTATGACGACCCCTCGCAGGATCTGCATATTGATCTGGATGCCGGCATGCAGCATCTCGATGGCGAACAGGTCGTGGAGTTCCTGCGCTGGCGCCACAACAACGACTACTCGGTGCAGTACCCGAACGGCGATGAGGGCCGTGTAGCGACCCAGCAGGCGTTCCTCAAGGAACTGGCAAGCCAGGTGCTCACCCTGTCCAACATCACCAAGATCCCCTCGATCGCGGAGGCGGTATTCAATAACGTAAAAACCGATCTGACAGCGGGCGAGCTGCTCTGGATGGGCATGCAGGCGCTGCAGATCGACAACAGCAAGATCCAGTTCTTCACCCTGCCCGGGTATGGTGCGATGAGTACTGCGGGGACTTCCACGGCATACTCGTTCTTCTTCCCGTATTATGACGAGACGCTTAAGCTGGTCAACCAGTATTTCAATCCATATGAAGAGGACATCACCACTCTCGATATGGTGAGCGGGCCGGAAAGCTACTCCGGCGGCAGCGTGGATTACAGTTCGGATCCGGATGACAACTATGTCTGGGGCGATACCGGCGGAGACTACACGGAGCCGGACACCGGCTATGAAGAACCGTCAGGCGGCGGCGAAAGCGGCGGTGGAGAGACCACAGGAAACGGTGATACCGGCGGCGGAGAGACCACGGGCGGCGGTGATACCGGCGGCGAAACTACAGGCGGTGGCGATACCGGCGGCGGGGAAACCACCGGCAGCGGCGATACCGGCGGCGATACGACTGACCCGGGTGCCGGCGGCGATACCGGCGGCGGGGAAACCACAGGCGGCGGTGACACCGGCGGCGGCACGACCGACCCGGGCACCGGCGGCGGGGAAACCTCGGGCGGCGATACGTCCGTACCGGTCGATCCGGAAGCATAAGAAGTAGAAAAAGGAGTTTGTGAATTTGACTGCGAAACAGACTGTAAAAGCGATTTGCGAGGCGTTGCTTGAAAAGAAAGGCGTGGACATCCAGGTCCTGCAGGTCGAGCGCCTGACCGAGCTGACCGAATATTTTGTCATCTGCTCTGCAACCTCGACCACGCAGGTCAAGTCGCTGGCGGATAATGTCGAATGGCGGCTCAAATACGATCATGAAACGCTGGTCCACCACACGGAGGGCTACGAATCCGCGCAGTGGATGCTGCTGGACTATGGCTGCGTGGTGCTGCATGTGTTCATGCCCGAGGCGCGCAAATTCTATAATCTGGAGAATTTGTGGAAGGACGGCATCCCTGTGCCGTTGGCCGAACTGGGCATCGAAGAATAAAAACGGGATGCGGCGGGCGCAAAAAGCGTGTCCGCCGCGTTGCCGCGCCTGAAATAAAACACTCACTTTAGGGGGAAATTCCGTTGAAGTACGATCATAAACAAGTCGAAAAGAAGTGGCAGGACATCTGGGACGAGGCGCACTGCTTCGAGGCCGAGAACGGCAGCGACAAGGAGAAGTTTTACGCGCTCGTCGAGTTCCCGTACCCGTCCGGCCAGGGCCTGCACGTCGGCCATCCGCGCTCGTACACCGCGCTGGATATCGTCGCGCGCAAGAAGCGCATGCAGGGCTATAATGTGCTCTATCCGATGGGCTGGGACGCGTTCGGCCTGCCGACCGAGAACTATGCCATTAAAAACCACGTCCATCCGGCCGAGGTGACCAAGAAGAACATCGCGCGTTTCAAGAGCCAGCTCAAGGCGCTCGGCCTGTCGTTCGACTGGTCGCGCGAGATCAACACCACCGACCCGAACTACTACAAGTGGACCCAGTGGATCTTCCTGCAGCTGTTCAAGCACGGCCTGGCTTACAAGAAGGAAATGAACGTCAACTGGTGTACGTCCTGCAAGTGCGTGCTGGCGAATGAAGAGGTCGTTAACGGCGTGTGCGAGCGCTGCGGCAGCGAGGTTGTGCACAAGACCAAGAGCCAGTGGATGCTGGCCATCACCAAGTATGCGCAGCGCCTGATCGACGATCTGGACGATGTGGATTACATCGAGCGCGTCAAGGTGCAGCAGCGCAACTGGATTGGCCGCTCGACCGGCGCAGAGGTGGACTTCAAGACTACCGAGGGAGATACCCTGACCGTCTATACCACCCGTCCGGACACGCTGTTCGGCGCGACCTATATGGTCATCTCGCCCGAGCATCCGGCGGTTGAGAAGTGGGCGGATAAGCTCGCAAACATAGACGCGGTGCGCGCCTACCGCGAGGAAGCGGCGCGTAAGTCCGATTTTGAGCGCACCGAGCTCAACAAGGACAAGACTGGCGTCCAGCTCGACGGTGTGGCAGCCATCAACCCTGTTAACGGCAAGCAGATCCCGATTTTCGTATCTGACTATGTCCTGATGGGCTACGGCACGGGCGCGATCATGGCCGTGCCGGCGCATGACGACCGCGACTGGGAATTTGCCAAGAAGTTCGGCTGCGAGATCATCGAGGTCGTCTCGGGCGGTGAGGATGTGCAGAAGGCTGCCTTCACCGCCAAGGACGAGACCGGCATCCTGGTCAACTCGGACTTCTTAAACGGCAAGACGGTCAAGGACGCGATCCCGGCCATGATCGAATGGCTCGAGCAGAAGGGCATCGGCCGTGCCAAGGTGCAGTATAAGCTGCGCGACTGGGTGTTCTCCCGCCAGCGCTACTGGGGCGAGCCCATCCCGATCGTACACTGCGACAAGTGCGGCTATGTAGCGGTCCCGGAGGACCAGCTGCCGCTTGAGCTGCCCAATGTGCACACCTATGAGCCGACCGACAACGGCGAATCCCCGCTCGCGCACATGACCGACTGGGTCAACACGACCTGCCCGTGCTGCGGCGGCCCGGCCAAGCGAGAGACTGACACCATGCCCCAGTGGGCAGGCTCGTCCTGGTATTTCCTGCGCTATATGGACCCGCACAACGACAAGGCGCTCGCCTCTAAAGAGGCGCTCGAATACTGGTCGCCGGTCGACTGGTACAACGGCGGTATGGAGCACACTACGCTCCACCTGCTGTACAGCCGCTTCTGGCACAAGTTTCTGTATGACATCGGCGTGGTGCCGACCAAGGAGCCGTATGCCAAGCGCACCAGCCACGGCATGATCCTGGGCGAAAACGGCGAGAAAATGTCCAAGAGCCGCGGCAATGTCGTCAACCCGGACGAGATCGTCGATACCTACGGCGCGGACACCATGCGCCTGTACGAGATGTTCATCGGCGACTTCGAGAAGGCAGCGCCGTGGAGCCCGAAGTCGATCAAGGGCTGCCGCCGCTTCCTCGAGCGCGTGTGGGCGCTGGCGGAAAAGGTGCAGGACGGCGACACGTATTCCAAGGAGCATGAGGTGCTCATGCACCGCACGATCAAGAAGGTCGGCGAGGATGCGGACAGCCTCAAGGCTAATACCGCGATCGCAGCACTCATGACCATGCTCAACGAATTCTATGACAAGGGCGTCAACCGCGCCGAGTATATGGCCTTCCTGACGCTGCTGAACCCCTTTGCGCCGCACATCACTGAGGAGCTGTGGCAGCAGATGGGCGGGGAGGGCCTGCTCTCCATCGCGCCGTGGCCGCAGTATGACGAGGCCAAGACGGTCGAGGATACGGTCGAGATCGCGGTGCAGGTCAACGGCAAGCTCAAGTGCACAATCAAGCTGCCGGTGGACTGCGACAAGCAGGTCGCCATCGATACCGCACTGGCCGAGGAAAAGGTGCAGCATGCGGTCGAGGGCAAGCAGATGGTCAAGCAGATCGTCGTGCCGGGCAAGATCGTCAATCTGGTTGTTCGCTGACCAAACCAATCAAGAAGTCGGGGGAGAGGCAATGCCGCTGGACGGCTGCCTCCCCCTTTTATATGGGTATAGCAGCAGGGCGGAAAGCTGCCGGACTGCTGCCGGACGGAAGGGAGTATGGACTTGATCGAAATCTTAAAGGCGATCTTCCTGGGGATCGTAGAAGGAATTACGGAATGGCTGCCGATCAGCAGCACAGGCCACATGCTGCTGGTGGATGAATTCCTGACGCTGAACATGAGCGACAGCTTCAAGGAAATGTTCTTTGTCGTGATCCAGCTGGGCGCGATATTGGCGGTCGTGGTGTTTTTCTGGAAAAAGATGATTCCCATCCAACTGGAGGACCGCTCCAAGCCGCTGATTAAAATGGATACGATCTCCATGTGGCTCAAGGTGGTCGTCGCGTGTATCCCCGGCGCCATTGTGACGCTGCTGTTTGACGACTATATCGAAGCGCATCTGCACACGGCGCCGGTGATCGCGGCGATGCTGATCGTGTACGGCGTTGCGTTTATTGTGATCGAGACGTGGAACAAGCATCAGGTCCCCACGGTTCCGCGGCTGGAGGATATCACCTATCGCACGGCGTTCATCATCGGCTTATTCCAGGTGCTCTCCATCATCCCGGGCACCTCGCGTTCGGGCGCTACGATCGTGGGCGCGCTGCTGATCGGCGTCTCACGCGTAGCGGCAGCGGAGTTTACCTTTTTCCTGGCCGTGCCGGTTATGTTTGGCCTGAGTGCGATCAAGCTGCTGAAGTTCGGCTTTTCGTTTACCGGGCCGGAACTGCTGGTGTTGGGCGCCGGTACGTTGGTCGCGTTCCTGACTTCGGTCGTGGTCATCAAGTTCCTGATGGGCTACATACGCAAGCACGACTTCAAGGTGTTCGGCTGGTACCGTATCGCGCTGGGCGTGATCGTGCTGCTGGTGACCCTGTTGTAAAATTTGCACTATCTGCGATCTGTGAACTTTGTTATTGACACAGACGGTAAAAACAGATATAATATTCTTACGGTTTTTTGTGCCGGAGGTACAGGAAGCCGTGCAAAGTGTTCCTCCATAGGGGAACGCGCGGAGGGAGGGAAAACTGTGTCGGAGATCCGCATCAAGGAAAACGAGTCTATTGACAGCGCGCTGCGCCGTTTTAAGCGTTCGTGCGCCAAGGCGGGTACGCTTTCCGAGCTCCGCAAGCGTGAGCATTATGAAAGCCCGAGCGTCAAGCGTCGCAAGAAGTCTGAGGCTGCGCGCGCGAAGAAGAAAAGATACCGCTAAGATGAGATTCAAAAAGAGCAGATGCAAAAGCATCTGCTCTTTTTTCCTGTTTTGCGCAAGATGAGACAATGGATTATTTGCCCGGCGCTTGTCGCTTTGCCCGTAGCAGGAGCGCTGCGCCACCCGCCGCCAGCAGCGCTCCTGCGCCGAACAGCAGAAACGGCAGGGGGGAAGCACTGGCAACGTACAGCCCGGTCGCGGCATCGGCATAGCCGATGATGCTGTCCGGCAACTGGCTTTGCCGCCAAAGCATCGCCGCCCCTGCGAGAAGCAGGATGAGCGCCAAGGAGAACAGCACAAATGGGGCCGTACAGCGCCGATGCATTGGCTGCTGCACAGGCGCCGGCGCAGTAAGCTGCTCGGGCGACACGCCGAATAATTCGCATAAGGCAAGCAAATTGGCCGTGCTGGGCAGGGAAGCGCCGCTTTCCCATTTTGCGACCGCCTGCCGGGAAACATGCAGCTGTTCAGCAACGATCTCCTGAGATAACTGCCGCTCGGTGCGCAGCGCGCGGATACGGGAACCAAGTTCCATAATGGACACCACCTTTCCTGCCGTAATCATACAAGAAATACAACCGGGTGTCTACCAAGCATCTGTCAACTATTGGTTGCCGCGGAAAAGTGTTTACAGTTCCTTCAAAGATTCGCCAAACTTTTGACATATAGATATTGTATTCTATAATCACAGCAAGGGAACAGACCCTTTTCACTATAGAACTTCTTCATGGGAAGGCATATAAAAATCTGTTCGGCCCTGTGGGACGGAATACCGCGCAGGCTCCCGGACAGTCCAACAACAAGAGGCAGTATCGCCCATTATGATAAATGCGCGCTTTGCATTGCAAAGCGCGCTTTTTGCGGGTATGCTTACGTCAACTGGTCGAGCCGTCCGGCCTGTATGGCGGGGAGATTGCGCGCGATGCGCTCGCGCGGCCAGTCCCACCAACGGAGCCGGAGCAGGGCGGCGATGGTGCTGTCGTTGAACCGCTTGCGGATGGGCCTGGCAGGTACACCGCCTACAATGGTGTAAGGCGGCACATCTTTGGTGACCACCGCGCGGGCACCGATGACCGCGCCGTCGCCAATCGTGACACCGGAGAGGATCACAGCCTCGTAGCCGATCCACACATCGCTGCCGATGACGATATCGCCTTTGTTGTCCCAGGCGTCGGCCACGTTTGCTTTGTCCAGCCCCCATTCCTCGAAAAACAGCGGGAACGGATAGGTCGAGAGCGACCGCAAGCTATGGTTGGCGCTTGTGAACAG
>DXFS01000019.1 GCA_019114345.1 Candidatus Agathobaculum pullistercoris
GAGGGAAGGGATAGGTGGAAAGCGAACGCAAGGTGTGGTTGGCGCTGGTGAACAGGAAACGCGCGCCGCAGGCGATCGAGCAGAATTTGCCGATCACCAGCCGGTCCCGGTTGACCGGATAGTGGTACAGCACGTTGTTCCGCTCAAACTGCCGCGGGTCGTTTACAAAATCGTTGTACATCGTCCAGTCGCCGACCGTGATGTTCGGATCGGTGACGACGTTTTTCAGATAGACGGTTTCACGGTCGCCCGTGCGGGGATAGATTGTATTTTCCGGAATAGACATATGGGATACCTCCTGATAAAATATGATCCGTTTGCTATTCCGGTGACTGCAATACAGCGCTTCACAGCATACCACCTCTTATCTGCCAGTATCATAGCACAGCAGCCCGGGGTACGCAAGACGCAGCGAAGCGGCATCGTGCAATAGATTGATATCGCGCTATGAGACAACAAACACAGGAAACAATTGAAAAAATCACGAAAACAGCGTATAATATATTAGTTATGGAATTCAGTAAGCTGCTGCAACAGGAGTTTGAAATATATGAGCAAAGCAAAACCGTCATACGGCAATGAGAGCATTTCCTCGCTCAAGGGCGCGGACCGAGTGCGCAAGCGCCCGGGCGTCATCTTCGGTTCGGACGGTCTGGAGGGCTGCGAGCACGCGGTGTTCGAGATCCTGTCCAACTCGATCGACGAGGCGCGCGAGGGCTACGGCACCGAGATCGTCACCACCCGCTACGCGGACGGCTCGATCGAAGTCGCAGACCACGGGCGCGGCATCCCGGTCGAGTGGAACGAGAACGAGAAACGCTATAACTGGGAGCTGGTGTTCTGCGAGCTGTACGCAGGCGGCAAATATAAAAACGACACAGGCGAAAACTATGAGTTTTCGCTTGGCCTGAACGGCCTCGGCACCTGCGCGACCCAGTATTCCTCGGAATACATGGACGTGACCGTCGTGCGCGACGGGTTTGAGTACACCCTGCACTTTGAAAAGGGCGAAAACAAAACCGGCAC
The DNA here is from genome assembly GCA_019114345.1 of Candidatus Agathobaculum pullistercoris. GTDB lineage: Bacteria > Bacillota > Clostridia > Oscillospirales > Butyricicoccaceae > Agathobaculum > Agathobaculum pullistercoris. Next base: position 1,027 of record DXFS01000019.1, read on the forward strand.
CAAGGAGGGCTTTCATAAAAAGCCTACAAACAGCAAAAAGACCGGCACCACAATCCGCTGGAAGCCCGACCTTGAGGTGTTCACGGATATCAATATCCCGGTGGACTATTATCTGGACACGCTCAAGCGGCAGGCGGTGGTCAACAGCCATATCAAATTTGTGCTCAAAAACCAGGCGGGTAACAAGTTTGAGACCACGGAGTTTCTCTATCAGAATGGTATTGTGGACTATGTGACCGAGCTTGCGGGGGAAAACCCGCTGACCTCGGTGCAGTTTCTGGAGGGCGAGCGCCGCGGCCGCGACCGCGCGGATAAGGCGGAATACAAGGTCAAGCTGTCCTGCGCGTTTTGTTTTTCGTCCGCGGTGTCCAAGATCGAGTATTATCACAACTCGTCCTGGCTGGAGCACGGCGGCGCACCGGACAAGGCGGTGCGTTCGGCCTTTGTCTCCGCGATCGACACATACCTGAAGCAGAATAACAAATATACGAAGAGTGAGAGCAAGGTCACGTTTCAGGATGTGATGGACAGCCTTGTGCTGGTGACCAACTGCTTTTCCACCCAGACCTCGTATGAGAACCAGACCAAAAAGGCCATCACCAACAAGTTCATCCAGGAGGCGATGACCGACTTCCTCAAGCAGGGGCTGGAGATCTACTTCATTGAGAACAAGGCTGAGGCGGACAAGATCGCCGAGCAGATCCTCATCAACAAGCGCAGCCGAGAGCAGGCGGAAAAGGCGCGTCTCAACATCAAAAAGAAGCTGTCCGGCAACATCGACCTCGCTAACCGCGTGCAGAAGTTCGTCGACTGCCGTACCAAGGACGTGACGCGCCGTGAGCTGTATATCGTGGAGGGCGACTCCGCGCTCGGCTCGGTCAAGCAGGGACGGGACAGCGAGTTTCAGGCCATCATGCCCGTGCGCGGCAAGATTTTGAACTGCCTCAAAGCGGATTACGACAAGATTTTCAAGAACGACATCATTACCGACCTTTTGAAGGTGCTCGGCTGCGGCGTGGAGGTGCGCGGCAAGGCAGCAAAGGACTTGAATGCGTTCGATCTCGAGGCGCTGCGCTGGCGGCGCATCATCATCTGTACGGATGCCGACGTGGACGGCTTCCAGATCCGTACGCTGATTTTGACCATGCTGTACCGCCTGGTGCCGACGCTGATCGAGCAGGGCTATGTGTATATCGCGGAGTCCCCGCTCTATGAAATCACGTATAAGGACAAGAGCTATTTTGCGTTCGATGAGAGCGAAAAGGCCGCGATCCTCAAAAAGTTCGAGGGCAAAAAGCTGCTCATCCAGCGCTCCAAGGGGCTGGGCGAAAATGAGGCGGATATGATGTGGGAGACCACAATGAACCCTGAGACGCGCCGTCTCATCCGCATTACGCCGGACGATGCCAAGGCGACGAGCGAGATGTTCGATCTGCTGCTGGGCGACAACCTGTCCGGCCGAAAGGAGTATATCGCGGAGAACGGGGCACAGTACCTGGAACTGGCAGATATATCGTAAGGAAAGAGAAGGGAGCGGAACGGTGAGAAAACGCTATCCGCAGATGGACGGGCTGCGTGCAGCAGCTGCTGCCGGGGTCGTGATGATTCACGTATCGGCCGGCAGGGCCGGGACGATCGCGGCGCTGTGCAATGTGCTGGCGCGTTTTGCCGTGCCGCTGTTTATTCTGCTGTCCGGCTTTGGACATGGGGGAGACGATCAGGATATCAGCGCGCCGCTCAAGCTGTTCGCCAAACGGATGAAGCGCATCCTGCCGCCGTTTGTGCTCTGGTCGCTGATCTATCTGGCGGTTGAGGCGTTTTTCGGCAAGCCGCATGAAACGCCCCTGTGGGATCTGGTCAGTGGGGGCGCCTACATCCATCTGTACTTCATCATTGTACTGATCCAGTTAGAGATCCTGTATGTGCCGCTGTACCGGGCGGTGCGGCGCGCGCCCAACATCACGCTGGCTGTGTCCGCGCTGGTCACGCTTGCCATGCAGGTGTTGATCTGCGGCGACTGGCTGGCATTGTGGTCGCTGCCTGCGCTGCCGATCCCCTATACGCGGACCTTTGTGCCGTACCTGCTGTTTTATGTGGCAGGACTGTGGCTGCGCCGCCGGGACAGGATGCCGGAAAAGACAGGCTGGCTGCAGCTGGCAGGAGCGGCGGCGCTTTGGACACTGAGCGCGTGGGCGGCCGTCGCCGTGGCGCGGCGCTTCCCAGGAATCAATGGGCTGTCGCTGCGGCCGGATCTGACGGTTTACGTGTTTACAACCGGCCTGCTGTTGTGGCTGCTGTGCAGCCTGACAAAGGATGTGCCGCGGCCGGTGCGGTCGCTGAGCCGCCTGTCCTTTGCGTTGTACCTGTCACACCCGCTGATCATGCGCCTGTGGAACGAATGGACGGTCCGGCAGGACCCGGTGATCTACCTCAGGCTGTGGCAAAGCTACCTGATGACTTTTATCGGCGGCCTGCTGATCGCCCTTGCACTGTCCAAACTGCCGTTTGGCCAGCTGTTGGGCGGCGCGCCGCGCAAAAAAACAGAGATAACGGAGGGCCGGAATGGCGAAAAAACCTGAGATAAAACAATATAAGGAGCATCCCTCGGTTGATCAGCGCATCACGGACACGCTGCGCGAGAACTATATGCCGTATGCGATGAGCGTTATTGTGTCGCGCGCGATCCCGGAGATCGACGGCTTTAAGCCGTCGCACCGCAAGCTGCTGTACACCATGTACAAGATGGGGCTGCTGAACGGCAACCGCACCAAGTCCGCGAACATTGTCGGCTCGACCATGAAGCTCAACCCGCACGGCGATGCGGCCATTTACGAGACTATGGTGCGCCTGACGCGCGGCAACGAGGCGCTGCTGACTCCGTTCGTGGACTCCAAGGGCAACTTCGGCAAGGTGTATTCGCGCGACATGGCGTACGCCGCGCCGCGTTACACCGAAGCCAAGCTGGACGCGTTCTGCGCCGAGCTGTTCCGCGACATCGACACGGACGCGGTCGATTTCATGGACAACTACGACGGCACGATGAAGGAGCCGGTGCTGCTGCCGACCACCTTCCCGAACATCCTCGTGTCCGCGAACACGGGCATTGCGGTCGGCATGGCATCCAATTTCTGCGGCTTCAACCTCAGCGAGGTGTGCCGCACGACGATCGAATATATCAAAAACCCGGAGCATGATTTGATTTCGACCATGCCTGCACCGGACTTTTCGACCGGCGGCGAGCTGATCTACGACGAGGCCGAGATGCGCGCGATCTACGAGACCGGCCGCGGCTCGTTCAAGGTGCGCGCCAAATGGGCGTATAACAAAAAGGAAAACCTGATCGAGATCACCGAGATCCCGTACACGACCACGATCGAAGCGATCATCGACAAGATCGCCGAGCTGGTCAAGTCCAGCAAGGTGCGCGAGATTGCGGATGTGCGCGACGAGACCGACCTTTCCGGCCTCAAGATTGCGGTCGACCTCAAGCGAGGCACGGACCCGGACAAGCTGATGGCGAAGCTGATGAAGATGACGCCGCTGATGGACAGCTTTTCCTGCAATTTCAATGTGCTGATCGGCGGTATGCCGCGCGTGCTCGGCGTACGCGAGCTGCTGGACGAGTGGACGGCCTGGCGAACGGAATGCGTGCGCCGCCGCGTGTTCTTTGACCTGAACAAGAAGAAGGACAAGCTGCATCTGCTGCACGGCCTGCGCAAGATCCTGCTGGACATCGACAAAGCGATAAAGATCATCCGCGAGACCGAGGAGGACGCCGAGGTCATCCCCAACCTGATGATCGGGTTCGGGATCGACCAGATTCAGGCGGAGTTCATTGCGGACATCCGCCTGCGCAATATCAACAAGGAATATATCCTCAAGCGCACGCAGGAGACCGAAGCGCTCGAAAAGGAGATCGCAAAGCTCGAGGAGATCGTAAAATCCAAGGCGAAGATCCGGAATATTATCGTCAAGGAGCTTGAGCAGGTCATCAAAAAGTACCCCTCCGAGCGCAAAACCCGCATCGTGACCGCGGAAGCGGTGACCGAGTTTGACGAGGAGGACCACATCGAGGATTATCCGGTACTGCTGTTCCTCACGCGCGAGGGCTACTTCAAGAAGATCACGCCGCAGTCGTGGCGCATGTCGCAGGAGCACAAGCTCAAGGAGGGCGACGAGGTGGCCTGGGAGGCCGAGGCGACCAACAAGGCGGAGATCATCTTTTTCACCAATATGCAGCAGGCGTACAAGGCGCATCTGTATGACTTTGACGACTGCAAGGCGTCCGTGCTGGGCGATTATCTGGCCTCCAAATTAGGCATGGACGAGGGCGAAATGCCGGTCTATGCGCTGCTGCCGGGCGACTACAAGGGCAACATGGTCATTGTGTTCCAAAACGGCAAGGCGGCGCGCTTTTCACTCGAATCCTTTGAGACCAAGACCAACCGCCGCCGCTTGACAGGTGCGTACTCGGGCAAGTCACCCGCGGTCGCGTTCTTCCACCCGGTGGACGAGGAGACCGAGATCACTATGTTCTCGACCGCAAACCGCGCGCTGACCTTCCGCGCGAACATGCTGGACATCAAGGCCAGCCGCTCGACGCAGGGCGTGCAGGCCATGGTGCTGCGCGGCAAGCATACGATTACGCGCGCCTGCCGCATGGAGGAGGCGGGGCTGTCCGACAACGGGCGCTACCGCTGCCGCAGCATCCCGTCCATCGGCGCGCTGCTGACCGACGATGATCTGCCGGAAAAGCAGATGAAGCTGGAATAATACGGGAGAGGGCGTGGGTGAGATGAATGGGTTTATCCTGCTCATACCCTTTCTGCTTGTGCGCTTCGGTCTGATACGCGTAATCGACCGGCAGGCTGTGGTGCGGGCGGCATATTTTCCGCCGCGGATCGGGGCAGAGCGCGCGGCATATATGATCTATCAGCTTGCCAATGCAGTGGTTTTGATCGGGCTGCTGTTTTTCTCTGTCAGAATGGAGCGGTCCTGGTTATGCGGTACAGGCGCTGCCTGTTATCTGCTGGGATTGCTGCTGTGTATCGCTTCTGTCATTGATTTTGCCGCGCCTTCGGATTCAGGATTTCACGAAAACGGGGTCTACCGTTTTTCACGCAACCCGATGTATGTTTCTTGTGACCTGCTTTTTGCCGGTTGTGCGCTGCTGGTACAGTCGTGGCTGCTGGGATGCTTTGTATTTCTTTTTGTGGTTTCCTCCCATTGGATCATCCTGTCAGAGGAGCGGTGGTGCATCCAGGCCTTCGGCGCGCCCTATCGGGCGTACATGAAGCGTGTCAGGCGGTATTTCTGACAGCGTTGTGGAAACGTATGCATGCGAAGGATTGGTTGCCAAATGCTTTCGCACTGTGCTATAATAAATCACAGCAGAAAGGGGAGGTTTCCTGATGGTAAACCAAAGTATGGCCGCGCTGGGCAACAACCGCTCGACCATCCGTGAGCTTTTTGAATACGGCAACCAGCGCGCTGCGGTGGTAGGCCGTGAGAATGTATTCGACTTTTCGCTCGGCAATCCGAACGTACCCGCGCCGGATGCGGTGCGGCAGGCGATTTTGGAGGAGGCCGCGGGCGACCCGGTCGCGCTGCACGGCTATACCTCTGCGCAGGGCGCAGCGGATGTGCGCACGGCGCTGGCGGACGACCTGAACCGCCGCTTCGGCACCGCGTATACGGGCGACAGCCTGTACCTGACCGTGGGTGCGGCGGCGGCGCTGTCCTGTGCGTTCAAGGCAGTGGCCTGCCCGGGGGACGAGATCGCAGTACTGGCGCCGTACTTCCCGGAATACCTGATGTTCATCGAGAGCGGCGCGGGCGCAAAGGCCGTGGTTGTGCCGCCGTCCGTGCAGGACTTCCAGATCGACTTTGACGCACTCGGGCAGCGCCTGAACGAACATACCAAGGCGGTCGTCATCAACTCGCCCAACAATCCCTCGGGCGCGGTGTATTCCGAGCAGACCATCCGCCGGCTGGCTGAGCTGTTGCGGGAGAAAGAAAAACAGTACGGCCACCCGGTCTACCTGATCTCGGATGAGCCCTACCGCGAGCTGGTGTACGACGGCGTACAGGTGCCATTTGTTCCGAATTTCTATGACGATACCATCGTCTGTTACTCCTATTCCAAGTCGCTTTCCCTGCCGGGTGAGCGCATTGGCTATGTGCTTGTGCCGCCGCAGGCGGCGGACAGTGCCGATCTGTACGCCGCGGTATGCGGCGCGGGCCGTGCACTCGGCTATGTGTGCGCGCCCAGCCTGTTCCAGCGCGTCGTGGCGCGCTGCACCGGACTGACCGGCGATCTGGCGGTGTACAAGACCAACCGGGACTTGCTGTATGACGGCCTGACCGCGATGGGCTACCGCTGTGTCAAGCCTGCGGGCGCGTTTTATCTGTTCCCGCAGACACTCGATCCGGACGACCGCGCGTTCTGCGAGCGGGCGAAGAAATACGACCTGCTGGTTGTGCCGGGCACAGATTTCGGGGCTCCGGGACACATGCGTATTTCCTACTGCGTTGCGACAGATACGATCCGCCGCGCGCTGCCTCTGTTCGAAAAGCTGGCGGCGGAATATCGCTAAAAACTGTTAATTTTAATGGTACATTATGGTTATTTGTGTGTAAAATGTTAATAGAAAATGTGATTATGCACAAATATATATCGTGTTTATTATACAATATTCATAAAAGCTGCCGCTTGTTTTCAGTTGTCGCGCCGTGTATGATAATGATAGAGATCAGGAAAACGGTCTCATAATATCACACAAAGGAGCGTGACAAACAATGATGAAGGGTTACTTCAACGATCTGGTTGCAGTCCGTACGCTGGATCTGAACGCGAACCGCGTCAAGACGATGTCCCGCAAGGCACGTCGTGCTGCCAAGTAATGTGATGACATTACGGCGGCGTGGCTGCCCGAAGGAGTCGAAAAGAGAATGATAAGTGAAAGCGGTATGTAAAAGACCTTCCGGAATGGTTCGGAAGGTCTTTTGCTGTATTTACCCGGAACGGCGGGTGCTGTACAGCGCTTCGGTGCGTTGGCGGAAATAGGCGGCGCGCTCTGCACGCGTGGCGGGGCGGATTCGTTTTTTGCCGCAGTCCGGGCAGGAGGCCGTGTGTCCGCTGCCATGGAACAAAAAGTGGCAGCATTTGGTTTGACAACAGTAGATCATGCTGTTCACCTCTCTTTATTTACAGGATAGCATATCCGATGTCCCATAAACCGTCCTTGCTTGCGGGAGCGTGGGAAAGATGCTATACTGGCAGCATGATAATTTTTTGGAAGCAGGGGAATAAAATGTCGGAACAAAAAGGCGCATTGCTGCGTCAATTATACATGCCTGCGGTGCTCTGCACCGCACTGTGGGGCAGTGCAGCCCCATGTATCAAAAGGGGTTACGAGCTGTTTGAGATCGCGGCGGACGCCTCGTTTTCCCAGCTGTTGTTTGCGGGCTGGCGGTTCGCGCTGGCCGGCGTGCTGGTGCTGGTCGCCGCAAAGCTTAAGGGGCACCGCATTTTGCCGGTGCGCAGCGAGTGGAAGCCGATCCTGTGGATCAGCCTGTTCCAGAGCATGCTTCAGTATGTGTGCTATTATATTGGGCTGTCTGCAACGACGGGGACAAAAGGATCGGTCCTCTCGGGGACACAGACCTTTTTTGCACTCATCTTTGCCCATCTGTTCCTGCAAAACGACAAGCTTAACCGGCAGAAGGCGCTTGGCTGCATCTGCGGCTTTGCGGGCGTGCTCGTGTTGGGCCTGGGCGGGTTGAACGGTTTCAATCTTGCAGGGGATGGGCTGGTGCTGCTGTCTGCAGCATCCGCAGGAGCAGGTGCGCTGGTTTCCCGCATCTTCACCCCGGGCCGCGACCCCATGCTGCTGACCGGCTGGCAGCTGCTGCTGGGCGGCCTGCTGCTCGGTGGGATCGGCGCTGCGGGCGGCGGTTGGCTGGGCGCGGTGACGCTGCCCGGCGTGCTGCTGCTCGGCTATATGATCGTGCTGTCTGCGGCGGCGTTTACGATCTGGACAGCGCTGCTCGGTAAGTTCCCGGTCGGCAAAGTCACGGTTTTTGGCTTCCTGATCCCGGTATTCGGTGCAGTCTTCTCCGCGCTTGTGCTGGGGGAGAATATCTTTACACTGCGCAACCTGGCGGCGCTCATGCTCGTCAGCGGCGGCATTGCGGTGGCCAACTACGTGCGGGAGGCTAAAAGCGGCACAGAGCAGGCATAATAAAGAGAAAAAGGAAATTATCACATGGTTTTCAGTTCGGCGATCTTTCTGTTTGTTTTTCTGCCCGCAGTATTCCTGCTGGACCGCCTGGCGCGCGGCGTGCGGCTGAAGAACGCGCTGCTGCTCGCGGCGAGCCTGATTTTCTATGCATTCGGCCAGCCGGTGTATTTGCCGCTGCTGCTTGTGTCCGTGCTGCTTAACTACCTGTGCGGCCTGCTGGCAGCGGGGCGGTATCCCCGGCTCGGCGTGGGGATTGCAGTCGCTGGCGGGATCGGCATGCTGGCGGTATACAAATACGCGGACTTTGCCATTGGAACGGTGAACAGCCTGTTCGGACTGTCGCTGCCGCTGACCGGCATTGCGCTGCCGATCGGCATTTCGTTTTTCACCTTTCAGGGACTGTCCTACGTGATCGACGTGTACCGCGACCGGACGCTGGTCTCGCGTTCGTTTTTCAAGGTGCTGCTGTATATCTCCTATTTCCCGCAGCTGATCGCAGGACCGATCGTCAAATACCACGATATCGAAAAGGAGATCGATGCGCGGCATACCACCCCGCAGGAGACCGCACTGGGCATCCGGCGGTTTATTTGCGGCCTTGCCAAAAAGCTGCTGCTCTCCAACGCGATGGGGCAGATGGCGGACACGGTGTTCGCCTTGCCCGCCGGGGAGATCGGCATGTTCGCCGCCTGGACGGGCGCGGTCTGTTACACCCTGCAGATCTACTTCGATTTTTCCGGCTACAGCGATATGGCCATCGGCATGGGCCGCATGTTTGGGTTTCACTTCCTGGAGAACTTCAACTATCCGTACGCTTCGACCACGATCAAGGAGTTCTGGCGGCGGTGGCATATCTCGTTGTCGACCTGGTTCCGCGATTACCTGTATATCCCGCTGGGCGGCAACCGGAAGGGCCGCGGACGCACCTGGGTCAACCGTTTTCTTGTGTTTTTCGCCACCGGACTGTGGCACGGCGCAAGCTGGAATTTTGTGCTCTGGGGGCTGTGGCACGGCCTGTTTTCGGTGCTGGAGGACTGCGGAGCGCTGCCGGTGAAGCGGTTCAAAGGCAGGCTGACGGGGCGGGTGTATACGCTGCTCGTCGTGGTGCTGGGCTTTACGCTGTTCCGCGCGGACACGCTCGCGCAGGCGGGCGCGATGTTTGCGGCCATGTTCACCGGCGTCGGTCTGGAATGGGCAGGCACCGCGGCCGTGTGCGCGCGGCTGACGCCGGTGTTCCTGCTCACGCTGGCCTTTGCGCTGGCGCTCAGCTTTCCGGTATCCAAACGGCTCCGGCCGAAGAACGACACGGTGACGCTCGCGGGCGCATTGGTACTGCTCGTGCTGTGCATGTTCAACCTGTCGGCGGGAACCTTCAACCCGTTTATCTATTTCCGTTTCTGAGGAGGGCCGCATGAAATACAAGATTTTTACCGCAGCCTTCCTGCTGCTCTGCATCATCCCCTCGGCGGGCATGCTGTTTCTGCCGCCGACCGAGGCCGCGGCAAACGAGCGCCTGACCGCTGTGCCGCAGCTCAAAAATGAGGACGGCAGCTGGAACACCGAAGTGCTCGATCAGGTGACCGACTACATTGCCGACCATTTCGCCTTGCGGCAGGAGATGGTGACCGCGAACGCGACGCTGCAGACCAAAGTGCTTGCCACTTCACCGGCGGAGGACGTGATCTACGGCACGGACGGCTGGCTGTACTATGCCGAGACGCTGGACGACTACCAGAACCGCGCGACGCTGAGCGACGAAGAGGTGCGGCAGATCGCGCAGACCATAGCGGACATGCAGGCGTTCTGTGAAGCGCGCGGCGCGCGGTTCGTGTTCACGATCGCACCCAATAAAAATTCGCTCTATCCGGAGCACATGCCCGCGCGCTATTTGCAAAGCAGCGGGCAGGGCAACTATGAGAAGCTAAAGCCCCTGCTCGAGGAATACGGGGTCAACTATGCAGACCTGTTCGCCTTTTTGTCCGCGCAGGACGAGGTGCTTTACCTCCAAACCGACTCGCACTGGACCAACCGCGGCGCGGCGCTTGCGCACGATTTCCTGATGGAGGCGCTTGGGCTGCCGCATACGGCATTCGCGCAGGCGGCATATACCACGGAAAACACGCATCACGGCGACCTGTATGGAATGCTCTACCCCAAGGGGACGGCGCTTGAGGAGCAGCAGCAGTATCAAACGAGCTTTACCCATGTCAGCGAGCCGCGGACAGCGGAGGATATCCTGATCCAGACCACCAGCCCGGACGCGCCGAACGGGCGGCTGCTCTTGTTCCGCGATTCGTTCGGCAATGCGCTCTATCCCTTTATGGCGGAGGACTTCCGTGAGGCGACCATCACGCGCCAGATGCCCTATCCGCTTACGCAGGTGCAGGCGGGGGACACGGTGGTCGTGGAGATTGTCGAGCGCAATCTGGCGAATTTGCTCAAATATCCCCCGGATTTCGGGAACCAAACGCAGACGGATTCCGTCGAATGAACAGAACGCTACAGGAGGATAAAGAAAATGAAAAAATGGACTGCATTCCTGCTCGCACTGGCGCTGTGCGGCAGCCTGGCTGCCTGCGGTGGCGGCAATAACGCCCAAGCGGACAGTACTGAGGGCAAAACGGAAACCGTAGAGACGGTCAAGCCCGAGGATACCGCGGAGAAGGACGAACAGGCCGAAAAGGATGCGGCGGACAACGATCAGGCGGACGCGGATCAGCCCACATCACAGCAGACCCAGCAGGGCGCGGCATCCGGCTCAGGCAGCAGCACGACTGCCGGCAGCACCACCTCGTCGGGGATTGGAAGTACGTCGGGAAATACCTCATCTAACAAGGGCAGCGGCTCTGCTGTTGCCCCCAGCACGGGCAACAGCACGGCAAGCAAACCGCAGACCAGCACGCCGGCTCCGGCACCTGCGCCCGAGCCGGAACCTGCCCCGGAGCCCGAGCCGGAACCGGCCGCCCCGACCGCTGCACAGGCCTCCGGTTATATCGGCGGCTCGGCATCCGCGCTCGAGAGTGCGCTGGGTTCGCCAAACTCCAAGAGCTATTCGCCCAGCTGCATGGGAGAGGGTGAGGACGGCATCTGGAGCTACAGCGGCTTTACCGTCTATACCTACCGCGAGAACGGCGTCGAGACCGTGGAAGCGGTACAGTAATACATGGATGAAACAAAAAGGGATCGGAAACAGCGTTTCCGATCCCTTTTACATGTTTGCATTGACAACCGATATGGGCTGTGCTATACTGAATTAACTAAATTACTAATTTACTAATTTTCTTAATGGAAAGTGAGAAACAGATGAAGATACCGACTACACTTAAGCACAAACCGGTAATCACAGTAGAAAATTATGAAGAAGTAGATGGCCGTACCGCCTATCACAGCGATGCAAAGGGGTTGTCGCTCGGTCTGGCGCAGTGGAACGACCGCGGCCGTGTGGATATCTCCGCCAAGGTGTGGCGCTATACGGGCGAAAAATGGTCGCGCCAGTCCGAGGAATTGCCGCTGCACCGCGTGCTCGATCTGGCGATCCTGATCTGCCGTGCGCGCGGTTATTTTGCAGATGCCTACCGCTATCCCAAACTCTATGACGAGGAAGAGCCGCAGATCGACCGCATCGGCGTGCAGGGGGATGCGATGACCGTGTCTGTATGCACGGATAACCCGATGATCGACGAGGATATCCGGCTGTTTTCCGAAGCCCTCTCGCGGGACGATGAGCTGCTTGCCGAGCGGCTGCATGTGCTGAGCAATCTGCTGCAGGACATGGGCTACGGCCGAAGAAAGCGGGACTGAGCAAAAAAGCAGACAAAAAACGCATCGCACTGCTGCGATGCGTTTTCGTTTGTTCAAAGGCCAGCGGCTGAGTGCGGTGCGCATATTAGAACAACGGCAGCTCTCCGGTGATCGGGTCCACCGTTTCAGGCAGCGCAGGTTCAAACGCCAGACAGGTATAGGTCGGTTTGCCGTGGAACTCGGTGATGCCGTTGTCACAGATCAGGGCGGAGATCAGCCCGGCTTCCTTTGCCCTGCGGTCGACCGCAAGGAGCGCCTCCTCGGAGTCTACATACAGGCATACCTTGGCCACGCCCCGCGCGAACCATTCGCTGAGCGGCGTGGCAGGCTGTCCGGACGGCAGCAGGGAGATGCCGCCGTTTTCGGCATGCACCTGCGACAGCCGCCCTTCGCGCTCGAGAGCCGCGAGGACGGCTGTCACGCAGGCATGCCCTGCCTGCGCGGCGATCTTGCCCTTGCGCATCTTCAGGTCGCGGCGCACAACGATCATCTGCTTGGGCTTGTCCATTGCCGCCCTCCTTTGCTCATTCCACAGTATTGGTCAGCTTGCCGATGCCTTCGATCTCGCAGGTAACAACGTCGCCTTTTTTGAGGAATTTCGGCGGCGTAAAGCCCATGCCCACGCCCGCTGGTGTGCCGGTAGCGATGATTGTGCCTGCGCGCAGCGTCATGCCCTGCGACAGCTCGGAGATAATCTCTGCGACCGAGTGCAGCAGGTGGTCGGTGTTGCTGTTCTGCCGCACCTCGCCGTTGACAGTCGAGGAAATGGCGAGCGCGGGCGGGAACGCGATCTCGTCCGCTGTCACAATGCACGGCCCCATGGGGGTGAAGCCGTCCAGCGACTTGCCGAAATACCACTGGTTATGCTCGGTCTGCAGATTGCGGGCGGACACATCGTTGACGATCGTGTAGCCGAAGATATAATTCGGCGCCTCGCTCTGGCTGACCTTTCTGCAATCCCTGCCGATAACCACGCCGAGTTCGACCTCATAGTCCAGTTCGGTCACCAGGCCTTCGTAGGACGGGATCGGGTCGCCGCTGCCCGTCGTCTCATAAGCACGCTTGCTGAAATAGGTCGCTTTTTCCCGGCTCAGCAGGAAGGACTGCTCATGGAAACGCGCGGATTCGACCGCATGGTCGGCATAATTGATGCCAAGGCAGACGATGTCCTGCTCCGGATGCGGGATCGGCGAGCGCAGGCGCACGTTCGTCAGCCGCAGTGCATTGCCCTCGGTCGCATTTTCCGCATCTGCGATGCGGGAAAGCTGTGCCGGGGTGATATGGCAGATCAAGTCGTGCATGTCCCTGAACTTGAGGCCGAACGCCTCAAGCGGCCACAGCATGCCGCGCCAGCCGGAACATTCTACGCCGATGCGGTCGACGCCGTCGTTGTTGATTTGATATGTATACAGCTTCATTGGGTTTCACGCTCCTGTTGGTTTTTCCCGCTTCATCATAGCACATTCTGCACAAAATATAAAGCATCTGTTTGAACTTTTTCACAAAGTATGGTATCCTTTTATCAGACTGTAACAAAAGAAGGTGTGCACTGTGGCCGGAACTTGTGAGGACTGCGTTTACAATGTTTACGATGACGAGATGGATGAGTACATTTGCGAAGCATATCTGGACGAGGATGAGTTTTACCGCCTGATAGAACGCGGAGGAGCGTGTCCGTACTACCGTTCCGGAGATGACTACGAACTGGTGCGCCATCAAAACTAAGGGGTGAAGGAAAGATGACGGAGAAGGAAAAAGCGGCTGCAGGGCTGCTGTATGACGCAAACTATGATCCGGAGATCCTGCAGGAACGGGCCCGCGCAAAGGATCTGTGCCTGGACTATAACCTGACCCGCAGCAGCCAGACGGAGGAGCGTCTGCGCCTGCTTCGCACGCTGCTTGCCGTATGTCATGATGACATTGTGATCGTACCACCGTTTTATGTGGATCTTGGTTACAATATCCGCACCGGGCAGGGCTTTTATGCCAACCATAACCTTGTGATCCTGGACGAAGCTCCCGTCACATTCGGCGACCATGTGTTCATTGGCCCGAACTGCTGCTTTTCCACAGCCGGGCACCCGGTGGATGTTGCGCAGCGCAATGCCGGGCTGGAATACGCCAAGCCGATCACGGTTGGAAACAATGTATGGATCGGAATGGGTGTGCAGGTGCTGCCGGGCGTGACGATCGGGGACAACGCCGTGATCGGCGCGGGCAGCGTGGTCACGAAAGACATCCCCGCAGGGATGCTGGCGGTCGGGGCGCCCTGCCGCCCGATCCGGCAGATCGCGGAAAAGCCGCGCCGTGTGATCCTGTAGAGCAGAAAGCGGCTGCCGCGCAAACAGATCGGAAAAGCCACGCAAACGGCGTGGCTTTTGACCTGTCCGGATGCTTATTTTGTGTGGTACAGCACCAGCGATTCGTAGGGACGCAGATGCAGCTTTGTCTGCACGGCGGAGTCCGCATAGTTGGACAGCAGGCAGGTGAAGCCGGTCAGGTCGACCGGGCAGTTCCAGTCCACCTCCTTGCGGTAGAAATTGTTGACAACCACAAGTTCTTCCTTGTCCGTGCGGCGCGTGTATGCGAGCACAGACGGATGTTCCATATCGAGCGGCGCAAAGTCGCCGTTTGCGATCACATCGTACTGCTTGCGCAGCGCGATCAGCTTGCGATAGTGGGCGAAGATGGAGCCCGGGTCGTCGACCTGGCTGGCGGCATTGATGGTTTTATGGTTGGGGTTCATGCTGATCCACGGCTCGGCCTCGGAGAAGCCGCCGCCCTCGCTCGCGTCCCACTGCATGGGCGTGCGGCTGTTGTCGCGCGAATGCACGCGCAGGATGTCGTACGCGCTGTCCTCATGCAGGCCGCGGTCACGCAGGATGTGGAAGTGATTGATGCTCTCCACGTCGCGGTACTGGTCGAGCGAGGTAAAGCCCGCGTTGGTCATGCCGATCTCCTCGCCCTGATAGACGTAGGGCGTGCCGCGCAGGCAGTGGATGACCGTGCCCAGCATCTTGGCCGAGGGCTTCCAGTACTCGCCCTCGTCGCCGAAGCGCGAAACCACGCGCGGCTGGTCATGGTTGCACCAGAACACCGCGTTCCATGCGTTGTGGTCGCTCATGCCGGTCTGCCAGGAGAACAGGATGTCCTTGAGCTTGTGGAAATCGAACGGTACGAGCACCCATTTCTCATTGCCCACAAAGTCCACCTTGAGGTGGTGGAACGAGAACGCCATGCTCAGTTCACCGGTGTCCGCGCCTGCGTACTTGTAGCAGTTGTCCATGGTCGTGGATGACATCTCACCGACCGTGATGATCTCCGCATCCGTGCCGAAGGTCGCCTCATTCAGCTCGTGGAGGAACTCGTGGACGCGCGGGCCGTCCGTATAGAAGCGGCGGCCGTCGCCCTCATAGTCTGATGCATAGGAACCCTTGCTGATCAGGTTGACCACGTCAAAACGGAAGCCCTTTACGCCCTTGTCCATCCAGAAGCGGATGACGTTCTGCAGCTCCCTGCGCACGCGCGGGTTTTCCCAGTTGAGGTCGGCCTGCGTCCGGTCGAACAGGTGTAGGTACCATTTTCCCTTCTCCGGCACATATTCCCATGCATTGCCGCCGAACTTGCTCTCCCAGTTGTTCGGGGGTGTGCCGTCCGGACCGCCCTCGCGCCAGATATAATAATCCTCATAGTCCGGGTCGCCGGCCAGCGCTTTTTTAAACCATTCGTGCTCGGTCGAGGTGTGGTTGAACACCATGTCGAGCATCAGGCGGATGCCGCGCTTTTCCGCTTCACGGGACAGCTCTTCCAGATCGTCCATGGTGCCGAAGCGCGGGTCGACCGCGCAGTAGTCGGCGACGTCATAGCCGTTATCCCGTTGGGGCGAGGGATAAAACGGGTTGAGCCAGATATAGTCCACGCCCAGCTTCTGCAGGTAATCCAGCTTGGCGGTCACGCCGCGCAGGTCGCCGAACCCGTCGCCGTTAGCGTCGTAAAAGGACTTGAAATAGCATTGGTAAACAACGCTCTTGTGGAAATCGGTCATGGTTACTACTCCCTCCTGGGTCTGCGTGTTTTATTCGAGCACTGCGGATACGGTTTCGCCGTGCTTGACGTCGATGCCGGTGTTGAAGGTCATCTGCTCATGTCCGGACGGCTCGGTGACAACAAACACGGTCGTCTTGGGATGGCCTGCCGCCGCGATCTTATCTGGCGAGAAGGTGATGAGCTTGTCGCCCGCCTTGACCTTGTCGCCCTCGTGGACGAACAGGGTAAAGCCGTCGCCGTTCATGTCCACGGTGTCGATGCCGATGTGGATGAGCAGCTCCGTGCCGTCGGCCAGCGCAAGGCCGCAGGCGTGGCGGCTGTCCTCCATGACGACCGACACATCCGCGTCCGCCGGGGCATAGATCGTGTCGCCCGTGGGTTCAAACGCCATGCCTTCGCCCATAACGCCCTGCGAGAATACCTCGTCCGGCACCTCGGAAAGCGGCAGGGTGCGGCCGTCACAGATTGCCACAAGCTCCACGCGGAACGGTACAGTAGCGGTTTGCTCCCCTGCCTGCGCTGCCGGTGCTTCGACCGCGGCCGGAGCCGTCGCTTCTGCGACAGCGGCAGCGGGCTCGGGCTCGAGCACGCGCTCCTCACGGGACAGCTTGCGGCTGCCGACGATGTAGGTCAGCACGAACGGCACAACGATCGCCGCCGCCATCGCGAGCAGGAAGTTGAGCCAGTATTCCGGGAAGATGGACAGGATGCCCGGCAGGCCGCCCACGCCGATGCTGATCGCAGTGACGTTGGTGCCGATCGAAATCATCGCCGCGCAGGCCGAGCCGATCATGCCGCAGACCAGCGGGAAGCCGTACTTCATGTTGACACCAAACAGCGCAGGCTCAGTAACGCCGAGGTAGCAGGAAATGCATGCCGGGATGTTGACCTGCTGCGCGCGCTCGTTGCGCTTTTGCAGGATGGACATGGCGAGCACCGCCGAGCCCTGCGCAATGTTGGACAGCGCGATCATCGGCCAGAGGTTGGTGCCGTCATAGGTGTTGACCAGCTGCGAGTCGATCGCGTTGGTCATGTGGTGCAGGCCGGTCATGACGATCGGCGCATAGAACAGGCCGAACAAGGCCGCAAACAAAAGCTTGAAGTTGGAGTTCAGGCCCATGTTGACGATGTTTGCGATAAAGTCGCCGATCTGCCAGCCGATCGGGCCGACGACCGTGTGCGCGATGAGTACAGCAGGAACAAGCGCGCAGAACGGTACGACCACCATGCTGATAACTTCAGGACATATTTTCTTAAAGAATTTCTCTAAGTATACCAGTACGAAGCCCGCCAGGATCGCAGCGACGACCTGGCCCTGATAGCCGATCATCTGCACCTGTGCAAAGCCGAAGTCCCAGACCGGGATCTCAGAAGCCGGAGTGGTCGCGACCGAGAAGCCGTTTAACAGCTGCGGGGAGATCAGCGTCAGGCCGAGGACGATACCGAGGATCTGGGTCGTGCCCATCTTCTTGGTGATCGACCAGGTGATGCCGACAGGCAGGAAGTGGAAGATCGCCTCGCCGATCAGCCACAGGAAGCTGTACATGCCCGCCCAGAATTGGGAGACATCTGCCAGCGACTGCGTGCGGCCGTTCAACAGGTCAACCTCGCCGATGATGTTACGGAAGCCGAGCACAAGGCCGCCGCAGATCAGCGCCGGGATGATCGGGGCAAAGATTTCGCCCAGCGCGCCCATGATGCGTTGCAGCGGGTTCTGGTTGGACTTGGCGGCCGACTTGACCGCATCCTTGCTCACGCCCTCGATGCCCGCGTACTTGGTGAATTCCTGATAGAAGTTTGCCACATCGTTGCCGATAATGACCTGATACTGGCCGGCCTGCGTGAACGTACCCTTGACCGACGGGATGGCTTCGATCGCCTTTTCATCCGCCCTTTTGGGGTCGGCCAGCACAAAACGCATACGCGTCATGCAGTGCGATACTGCCTGGATGTTTGCTTTGCCGCCAATCTTATCCAACAGTACCTTGACGTCTTCCTGGTACTTTGCCATGGGTTTTCCTCCTTCTCCTCTTTCCAAGCCAAACTTGTTTAAACAAGTTTCCCATAAGCATAGGATACATTCTTTGCACTATGAAAGCAAGAATATTGTTGTACAAAAATCAGGTGATTTTTTTAGGTGTTTTGACCGTTTCAGATTTGCAGCTCCGCGCGTCAGGGAATAAGCGCTGTAAAGGATAATAGAAAAGCTTGTTTGAACAGGGGGTTCAAAACATTTTTTTTTGTGATATAATAAAATTATCACAAGCATTCCCCTGCGGAGAAACAGTCAGTTTCCCGCAGTTACAGGCCGCATGGAGAGGTGCGTTATGCCAAAGGCAAAATACGAACAGATTTATCACATTTTGAAGGAAAAAATCGAATCCGGCCAGTATCCGCCGCAGGAGCTGCTGCCGGGTGAACACACATTGATCGCTGAACTGGACTGCTCCCGCAACACACTGCGCCGCGCAGTATCAGAACTGGTGCGTGAGGGCTATGTGCAGACCATGCAGGGCAAAGGCGTGCGCAATATTTTTGAGCCGGTCCGTCAGGCGACCTTCACGCTGGGTACCATTGAAACCTTTGCGGAATCCGCTGCGCGGAATCACTGGACCGGCCGGAGCGAGGTGCTGCTGTTCTCCGAGCTGGAGGCTAATGCTGCACTGGCAGAAAAGACGGGCTTTGCAGAGGGTACAGCACTGTATTATGTGCAGCGTCTGCACTTTTTAAACGAGCGGCCGCTGATCATGAACCACAGTTATTTCCGGCAGGACGTCGCTCGCGGTATGACGCACGAGATCGCAGAAGGATCGATCTACCGCTATCTGGAGAATGATCTCCATATTCAGATTGTCAACAGCAAGCGGCTCGTGACGGTGGAGAAGGCCACTCCCCTGGATCAGCAGTATCTGGACATGGGTGACTGCAACTGTCTGGCCGTAGTCAGCAGCCAGACGTATAATGGAGACGGCGTGATGTTTGAATATACCCAGTCGCGCCACCATCCAAACTTTTTCCGTTTCCAGGATAACGCGGTCCGCCGGCAGGGAGGCTACCCGGCCTGAGGCAGGCCCGGAACGCGGGCGTTGTGACCGGTTCGGTATGCTGCAAAGACGTCTGCAGGAGGGAAAAAACGGGGATAAGAAAAAAGCTGCCGTCCATCCGGATGGCAGCCAAGCGGCGGCTCTGTCAAGAGCCGCCGTATTTTTATATAGTTTTATTGAAGCGGAAGGGCAAAAGTGATCTGGAAACGGCCTGTCTCCGTCTCAATACGGCTGAAGCCGCCGGCCTGCTTCAAGATGCGATCAATGATTTTCAGACCATAGCCATGTGGTGCGAGCGGGCCGCGTTGTTTGGCCGGCCCGGTCTTTTCGTCCAATGGCATGCTGTTGGCACAGCAAAAAATAAAGAAGCCTTCTTTGACCCGGAGATCCAGGCGGATGAACCGGTCGCCGGACTGGGTATTCCGCGCAGCACGGACAGCATTATCCATCACATTCATCACCAGGGAAGTGAGATCGGGATCGGGGAGCGGAAGCGAGGCCGGCGCGGCGGCGTGCACCACTTCCACACGGACCTGATCCCGGAGCGCTGCCTCAAGGGTTCCGTTCAGGATGATGTCCAGCATTTGGTTGCCGCAGCGGACAACCGGCGTGATCGACCGGCTCTGGGAAACGAGAGCGTCGACATACTCCAGCGCCGGCGTATATTCCTGCTTTCGCAGCAGGGTACGCAGCACGGTCAGATGGTTTCGCATGTCATGGCGCATTTCCATTGTCTGCTCGGTCTGGATCCGCAGGGTATTATAACTGGCGCGTGCAAACTGCTCTTTGGCAAGCAGTATGGTCGTCTCTGAACGTCGGCGTACCAGGTTTTTAACGGTCTGCGCTATGACGGGAACCAGAACTGCAATAAAATACAGAGGAAGCAGCCAGACCAGAAGCGAAAGCGCAGTGGCATGTGCTGCGGTATAGCGCAGTGGAAGCGCATACTTCTCGGGCAGGAGCTGTGTGCCGAAAAACAGGTACAAAGCGGAAAGCACGGTGCCGGCCAATATGATTAAGCAGAACTGGCGATGAAACGGCGAACCGCGATGCCAGGCCGGCATGGCAAGCAGAAAAGCCAGAAGAAGGGCGGAAAGTGTTGCATTGGCGCAGAGCTGCACATGGATATTCCCCTGGTATTCAGATATAGTGCTGAAAGAAACAATGGCAACCTGCAGTGCCGTTATGACAAACATCGCGGCGCGCAGGCGGCCGGTATGCTGGCAGGTAAGGAAGGCAAGCAGCAGGGCTGCTGAGGAATAGAGACACAGTGCGGTCAGATCAACCGGCAGGATGCCGAAATAGTTGCTGAAAAAAGGCGCCTGCAGGATCAGGCGGCTCATCATATTGAATGCGAGCAATGCAAGCAGCAGCAGGCTGGCATCCAGGCGGTTATAGTATACATTCCACAGAAATACCATCAGAATAAAAATGCCCAGTGCAAACAAAAGCGCCGCCGGGATCAGGTGCCGTGCCGTTTGCGCGATCAGCTCGCTCTCGTAGGCATAGCCGCAGTACAGCGTGACATCCGCCGGAAATACATCGGCATCCGAACCGGGTGCATCACTTCCGGCGGCGCTGGTTGACTGGGCAATGGTAAGTGTTCTTCCCTGATAGGCGGCGGGGAGGGACACCACCAGAGGATCGCTGCGATCGAGTGCAAGCATGGGGAGTGTGAAATATCCGATCCGGTTATCCAGTTCCGGACAATCGGTATAGATCAGCTCGTCATCAAGGAAAATGCTGAAGGTCCGGTTGGCAGCTCCAATACGCAGTGTGGGGCTGTCAAGCTTTTCGGTCAGCCGGCGGGAAAAATAAAAGGTCTGCCCAGGATAGTCCAGCCCGGAATAGCCACCGTAGCCGGTAGGGGTCAGCTTGGTGATGTTGCCCTCCGTGCAGGTGTATACCGTCCATCCCTTGTCGCCTTGCCAGGGCTGCCCATCTTCACCGAGGATGGAAAGGTCGTAAGAGTCGTCCTGCATGGGAGAAATATACAGGAGCAGCACGGGAGAAAAGGCGGACAATATGATCAGCACGCACAGCACGGCAAACAGTTTCTTTTTCAAAGCGGAATTACCTCCGGAAATGCGGGATGAACCAGGATGGGAAGAAGCGCCGCGTAAACAAACGGGCTGTACAGGAGATACATTGGCAGGTTGCCGTTGGCTGCACGGAACAAGGCGAAGCCTCCGCACAAACAGCGGAGGCTTGCCGCGCAACGGCGAACCGATATGGGATCGGACGCAGATTTGTTTTACACGAGTTTTTGCAGGGTCAGAATATTTTTTCCGTCCTTATACTCATATTTTACCGTATCCATCAGACGCTTGACCATGAAGATCCCGAGCCCGCCGATCCGGCGTTCCTCCGCCGGGAGGGTAGTATCCGGCTCAGCATTTTTCAGCGGATCATAGGGTTTGCCGGAATCGAGAAATTCGATTGTGATCTGAGGCTGTCCCTTTGTGCTGATCTGGCACCGGATGGTTGCATCGCCCACATCAGGGCGGTAAGCATAGTTGGCAATGTTGACAAAAATTTCTTCCACAGCAATGGCGATCTGATTGCAGATCTTGGGAGGGCAGCTGATCTGGTCGAGCTCCGCCTGCACAAATTGCAGCACCGTATCGAGCTGTTCCGTCAGTGCTGGTACGGTGATTGTTTTCATGACTGCTCCTCCTTGGATTGAGACGGCATGTATGCACGGAACTGCAGGCCCAGCATGGTAATATCATCCGCCTGCGGCGCGCCGGCAGCGAAGAGGTCTACCTGAGACTTGAGGTATGGCAGCAGCTGATCAGGAGCAAGCCCCTGCGCTGCGTCTGAATTGAGCACAGCTTCCAGGCGTTTTTCACCGTAAAGCTCAAGCGCGGCGTTAGTCGCCTCGGTCACGCCGTCCGTATACAGGAACAGGCAGTCGCCCGGTTTCAGGGTCACCTGAAATTCTTTGTAGCGCATGCCTTCCATACCAGCGAGCACAAAGCCCGGGCGCAGCTTGAGCCATTCAAACCGGCCGCCCGACTGCTGGATCAGCGGTGGATTATGCCCTGCGTTGGCATAGGTCAGTACACCGGTCCGCAGGTCCAGAATGCCGAGGTAGGCTGTGACGAACAGCCCTTCGCCGTTGTTTTCACACAGCTGTTCGTTGGCGCGGGTGAAAATTTCAGCCGGGGAAAGGCTGGACTGCGCCTGATTGCGGATAATGGTCTTTGCGATAACCATAAACAGCGCGGCCGGAACGCCCTTGCCCGATACGTCTGCAATGACGACGGCAAGATGGGTCTGGTCGATCATGAAGAAGTCGTAAAAGTCGCCGCCGACCTCTTTGGCAGGGTCCATGGTTGCGTAGACGTCAAATTCGCTCCGGTCCGGGAAAGCCGGAAAAATGTTGGGCAGCATATCCCGCTGGATATTGCTGGCAACATTGAGCTCAGCCTCGGTTTTGAGCGCGCGGGAGGACCAAAGCGCGGTGGAGAAGATCTCATAATACAGGATGACAAACACCGAGCACATAATGAGGTAGAAAATGATGAAGTACACGCGTGTGTCCGGAAGGCCGGGCAGGATGCCGAGCGTATTGGTCAGCCGGTTGACAATGGCAAAAGCAATGAAACAGTAGACCGGGATCGGCACATAACTTTTCAGCTGTTTGCCCAGCACGGAAATAACCTGCTGCACGATGTGGCTGACAAAGTGGCGGTAGGCAAAGAACATCACGGCGAACCAAAAAGCCTTGATGCACAGGAAGATGCCGATCGTGCGCATGTTATAGGGGTTCGAGGTGTTGTCGATAAAACTGAGCGTGGTGCCGCAGAAGAAGAACGTGGTTACATTGGCGATCAATGCGCCCATGACCGAGGTGAACACCCGCGCTGCACGTTCATCTGAATAAAGCACCATGGCTGCAGCCGGCACCAGCACCAGCAGGCTGAGCAGGTTCAGGTTATCGTCAGTAATGTTGAAGGAATAGCTGACTGCGCAGACCGCAAAGTGCAGAATGACAAACGGCAGCCAGCCCAAAAAGGTCTGCCACTTGCTCTTCCGCATCGTGAGTGTGCTGTTGGTGAGCAGGGCCGCTACCCAGAATGAAAGATTGTTTGCCAGTGACCACAACAGAGTCACGGAAAGTTCAACTTGCATGGTTGATTCCTCCTTTTATGGGGAGATGCTTTACTGGAATGCGCCCAGCGTATCCAGTCCGGTCAGGTATGTGGAAAGGTATTCATCCGAAATTTCGGGCCAGAGGAAGCCCTCCTGCTCGAGCGCACGAATAGAGAAGCCGCTTTCACAAGGCGTCTCGATCAGGTGACGCCCGCCGGTCACGCGGGTCAGGAAACCGTCAAGCGCGCCGCTGAATGACGGATCTTCGGCAGCATGCAGCATGAATTTATCAAAATCTTCGTCTTCCATCGTACGAACCGGATATCCCAGCGCGGAAATGTGTGTGAGCAGCTTGCTGACCGGCAGGTCGTTGCTGTCAAAAATATGGAATACCGTATATTCCTCAGCACTGCCCGCCAGGCGGCAGATCGCCCGGGCGACCGCGTCGACCGGAGAGAAATTGATCCAGCTGCGTGCCAAAGATTGCGGGCAGCGGCCTGTCCGCACAATGGACTGCAGCAGCTTGGTAAAGCCGTTAGTGGCCTGGTTCATCTGGAATTCTCCGTCTGTGATGCGTCCCTGCAGGTTGCCGACGCGCATGATCTTGGCGCGCAAGCCGCGGGCAATCTCGAGCAGGATCAGTTTTTCAGCAGTGAATTTGCTTTCCAGATAATCGTTGGACAGATCCTGGCGGACCCACAGGCGCTGTTCACTCAGGGATACGCCGATCTCCGCCATCTCGCGCTCGATAAAGCCGCCGACGCTCAGCGTAGAGATGTGAACCAGTGCGGCGTCATGCTTTTTGCAGAATGCAATCACATTGCGAACACCGTCCACATTGGTCTGCCGGATCCGGTTGCCGACGCCGAAATGGCTGACATCCGCTGCGCAGTGGATGACGGTATCAATTTTGACGCCATCCGGCAGGCTGACGATTTCGTCCCGGATCAGATCGCCGTCGACAGCGAACAGGCGCTGTCCGAACGCTTCGGCAAAATTATTTTCAAAGTAGTAGAAGAGTGAGCCCTTGAGACGCTTTTCAGGCGTCAGATTATTTTTGGGACGCACCATGCAGTAAATTTTGTTGTAGCCTGTGGTGAGCAGCTCATACAGCACATGGATGCCGAGGAATCCGGTCGCGCCGGTGAGCAGTACTGTGCCAAGCGGCTGCAGGCCTTTGCGGTAGTTCCGGTTATGGCAGAGCGTGTCCCGCAGGATGGCGGCTTCTTTCGGGGTGCAGAGCTGTCCGCTTCCGGCAGGAAGGGACGGTCCGCCGTGCGGCGCTGCATCCTGATCGACGCACTGCACCAGATCGCGTACAGTGGGATGGTCAAAGACCTGCCCGTATTCCAGGTCAAACTCTTCATGTTTGGCCAGCAGCACGATTTGCGCTGCCTGAAGCGATGTGCCGCCGAGATCGAAAAAGCTGTCAGTTGCACCGATCTCATCTTCAGGTATTTTCAGCACCTGCGAGAAGATGCGGCACATAGCCCGCTCACGTGCATTGCGCGGCGGGATATAGGTGCGCTCTACCTGGATCGCCTGGTTGGCCAGCGCACGCTTGTCGATCTTGCCGTTTGAGGTGTGTGGCAGATCGGTCATGTAGACGAACAGATCGGGCACCATATAGCGCGTCAGGAAGCCGCCGGCATACTGCTTCAGTTCGTCCGCTTCGCGTGGTTCAGCAGCAGAATAGAAGCAGCACAGGTGCTCGCGGCCATCGATCAGACGGACCAGTACCGCGCACTGGCGGATACCGGGGAAGGATTCGATGCAGCGCTCGACCTCCTTGAGCTCGATGCGCAGGCCGCGCAGTTTGACCTGCTCGTCGTTGCGGCCGCAGTAGGCGAGGTTACCGTCCGGCAGGGCATAGCCATAATCGCCGGTGAGGTATACGCGGTCGCTGACCGGGCCGTCGCGCAGATCGATAAAACGTTCCGCAGTCAGGTCGGGACGGCCGAGATAACCGCGCGCCACGCCATAGCCCGCAACCGCGATCTCGCCGGTTGCGCCGGGCGGTACGATGCGATGGTTTTTGTCGAGCAAATAGATCCGCGCCCCGGCAATGGTGGAACCGATGGTAATGTGTTCCCGGATGCGGCCGACTGTTGCGCCGATGGTGATCTCAGTCGGGCCGTAGCCATTGTACAGGCGTGCAGAAGTTGCCTTGTGCAATGCATCCAGCAGCGGCTGGGTAAACGCCTCGCCGGCAGCGAGGACAATATCTACGCCGCGCATCGCCTCGCGGAAGGAAGGCTCTTCCAGATAAGCAAGCAGGCGGGAAGGCGTGCAGTGCAGGATATTGGCATCGTTCTCTGTGATATAGCGGGCAAGCGCATCCGGATTGTTCATACCGTCCTCGTCCGCAAATACAACAGGCACGCCGTTAAGCAGGGTGGAAAACAGCTCAAACATGGAGATGTCAAAGCAGATCGAACCGACGGCGACGATCCCCCTGCCGTTAGCGCAGATATCACGGTTGAATTCGTTATTGTCCGGCTGCATGAAGTTGACGATGCCGCGGTGCTCGATCATCACGCCTTTGGGCTTGCCGGTCGTGCCCGAGGTATAGATGACATAGCACAGCCAGTCCTGGCCGACTGCGGGCAGGGGGCTGTCCGGCGTCTGCGGCGGGTCAAACAGCGGTCCGGGAGCGATGACCGGACAGCCGGCATCCGGGATGTCCGCGTCCGTGATCAGCAGGCCTGCTTTGCTGTCCGTCAGGATGAAGCGGATGCGTTCTTCGGGATAGGAACCGTCAATGGGAACATAGGCTGCGCCGGCCTTGAGAATGCCGAGCAGCATCACAGGAAGCGCGGTAGTGCGCGGCATCAGAAAAGCAACATAGGACTGCGGCTTTACACCGGCAGCGATCAGGTTGCGTGCGACACGGTCGGACACCTCGTCCAATTCCTGGAAGGTATAGCTTGCCCCCTTGCCGGACAGGGCGCGCCGATCCGGGTGCTTTGCCGCCTGCGCGCGGAAACGGCTGATAATGGTCGCTTCCGGATCGACCGGCAGTACCGGGCCGGAGAGCAGCGCGCGCTGGCAGAGCTTGTCCTCGTCAGATAGCAACTCAATCATCCGGCAGGGCTGGGTGCAGCCGGCAATCCCCTGATCCAGAATGGTGCACAGCATTTGCGCAGTCTGTGCGATCTCGTGAGGGGTGTAGTACGCTGCCCGGTAATCCAGCTGGAAACGGTAATCGCCGTTTCCGCCCCAGTCAAGTATATGGAGGGTGAGCAGGTTGGTCATTGCACCGCCAAAGTGCATCGCATACCGCACGGGAAGCCCATGAAGCGGCAGTGCAAAATTCTGATAGGACAGTGTAAAATGCGACAGCGTCCCCGCCGCACCTTTCCGGGACAGGTCGCCCATGATCTCGGACAGGCCATATCTTTTGTGCGCTGCGGCGAGACGGTTCTGCACCTGTACCTCCTGGCACAGGGCGGCAAAGCTGGTCTCCGGTGTGATGTGCAGGCGGACAGGCACTGCCAGCGTATACATGCCCGCGGCATTGCGGTCCATAGCCGTATCGCGGTTCAGCCGCGGGGTGATGATGATGACGTCCTCCGTGCCCAGCATACGCGACAGATAAACCGCATAGGCGGCAAAAAATACGCAGTACGGCGTCACATTCTGTTGTGCCGCGAAAGCGCGCAGCTGACTGGAACGTGCACTGCCGACGGAATGCGACGACCATGCAATCCGGTGGCCGGGCTGATCGGGCATCGGATGCGGGAGACGGCCCGGCTCGGCGCCGCCGAGATAGTCCTGCCAGAAAAGGCGGTCGGTTGAGCGCTCCTCCTCGTTGGAGCTATCCGCTGCGGCGCGTGACAGGAAGGAGTCAAAATCAGCAGGCTCTTCACCTGCACAGAGTGCAAGCAGGCGGTCATACACAGAGGTGAAGCCATAGCCGTCCGCAACCAAATGATGCACGCGCAGCAGCAGCGCGGTCTTGCCGGGGAGTGTGTAAATGACCGCGTTGAACAGGGGGCTGTCATAAAGGTCGAAGCAGAAGCGTGCCTGCTCATCAAATACGGCGGCAAGTTCATCCTCTCCCGAAAGCGGGACGACCCGGCACGCGAAAGGCGTGTACCCGGCGTCATACTGCAGAGGTCCGTCCTTGGCACGTGTCACACGGATACGGAGCGTTTCAGTGGTCTCTACCAGCCTGTTGAGCGCGCGGTTAAGCAGCACGGGGTCGGGCGCGTTATCAAAGGTCAGCAGTACGGATTCTGTGTACAGTGCTTTGTCCGGACAGCTTTCGCTTGCAAGCCAGATCTGGTACTGCGGCCGTGTCAACGGGATACAGTTGTGATGAATGTCCATAAGCGTGAACTCTCCAATCTATGAAACTCGGATAGCGGAACGGCTGCCCGTTGCGCAGACAGCCGTCAATAAACCCGACAGCATACAATCCAGTCAGGCGGATTCAATTGTCAGGATATCGGAAAAACCCGTCATGTCAAAAACCTCCATGATCTCATCTGAAACATGGCGCAAAGTCATGGTCTGGTTGCCGGCAACGACTGCCTTCTGGCCGGTCAGAAGAGAGCGCAGGCCGGCGCTGCTGACGTATGCCAGTTCAGAGAAGTCGAGCATAATGTTTTTCCCGCTTTTGATCTCGCTGAGCAGTGTGTCCTGAAAATCCGGAGCGGTGGTAGTGTCCAGTCGTCCGTTCAGTTTGAGGACAATCTGGCCGTTTTCCGTACTTTTGCTGATGTTCATGGCAATGATAACTCCTTTTCAAATGATTGATGTCAGGGAAGCGGACAGGCTGTCTTCAGCTGCAACAGATAGGAAGAAAGCTCCCGCTGGATAACAAGGTAATTCTGTTTGCTCACGGGGAGAACGGTTCCGCCTGAGAGCGTGATCTGATAGCGGCATAGATTGGTCACATAAGGCAGATGTACAAGATAGCTGCGGTGGCAGCGCAGAAAAGCGCATCCGGAAAGCTGCTCCTCCAGTGCGGACAGATGGCCGCGACCGCAATAGGTCTTACCATCCAGCGTATGGACATGCAGTTCATGGTCGAATATTTCCGCGTAAAGAATCTGCTGAATGGGAAGGATCTGATCCTCGCCGCGGCTGCGCAGCGTTATAGTGCATGCAGGGCGGACCGCTTTTTGAGGGCCGGAATGCATGCGGTATCCAACGGCAGGCGCGCCAGCAGAAGCAGTATAACTGGGAGGAAACATGCAGTGGTTCACAGCAGGTATATCCATGGTTCTACCCCCTTTGCCAGCCTACAGTATACTGGAACAAGGACGACAAAAGGACAACAAACGACTTACAACCTTTCCATTTTGCCGACGGAAAATTCCGCCCAGCTGTAACTGGGAAGATAATTGTGGCGGTAACTGTTGATGGCACGGGGATCCCCGTCCAGAAAACGGTAGCTGTCACAGTCGATCATGTCGGCGCGGATGGAAATACTGTTGCGGTGCTTGACCAGGATGGAAGCGATGCCGGCCTGGCTGAGTGTATTGCGCAGGTCATGTACAATGGTCTGGAAATAGTTTTTGCGTGCGATATTGTAAACACCGTCCTCCCACAGGAGGCTGCAAGCCTCCCGAGTTGTCAGCCCGGCACCGCGCCGGTCAATCAGGCAGGCGAGCAACTCTTTGGATTTTGCGCGGTTGAATACAAGCGGTTTGCCGTTGACACATACCTCGAAGCCGCCGAAAGTATGCACCTGTATGGGACGGGAGGCGGGGGTATCGCCGTATAAAAAGGTCAGCTCGCGCTTGAGATCGCCGGAATCCACCGGTTTGAGCAGATAGCCGCTGGCATGGATGGCAAAAGCGGATACCGCATATTTTTCATAGCCGGTTACGAAAATGATATGCAGATCGGGCTGCAGGTCCTTGA
This sequence comes from Candidatus Agathobaculum pullistercoris, assembly GCA_019114345.1. Classification (GTDB taxonomy): domain Bacteria; phylum Bacillota; class Clostridia; order Oscillospirales; family Butyricicoccaceae; genus Agathobaculum; species Agathobaculum pullistercoris. Next base: position 30,134 of record DXFS01000019.1, read on the forward strand.
GCTGTTTTGCAAGGGCCAGACCGTTTGCACCGCCCATTTCGATGTCCAGAAACGCTGCGTCGAACGGCTCAGTCCGGGCCTGTTCCAAAGCGCGTGAGGGGCTGGAAAAACAGGCGCAGGTGCAGCCGGGCGCTGCATCCTCCAATGCAAAGCGGAGGTCGTCCAGACAAAGGGGCTCATCGTCAATCGCTAAAAAGTTCATGCGGTTTCCTCCTTGGGGATGGTAAACAGAACGACGGTTCCGTGGCCTTTTTCGGGTATGGAGATCTGCAGTGCGCCGCCGCATACGGCAGCCAGACGCTCGCGGACATTTTCCAGCCCGATATGTGTGCGGTCGTCAGGGGAGTGAGGGGAAAAGCCGACGCCGTCATCCGCAACAGAGATGTGGAAGCTGTCCGGAGTTTCCCAGGTGTGTATGGTGATTGTTCCGCCTTCCGGCTGCGGCGCGATGCCGTGCCGTACAGCGTTTTCCACAATGGGCTGCAGCGTCAGCGGAGGCAGCAGGAAATCGGTTGCGCTGATCTCATATACAACATGCAGGCGCGTGCCGAACCGCAGCTGTTCCAGGCTGATATAATGCTGCACATGCTTCAGCTCCTGTGAAAACGGGATCGGCGTACGGTTTGTGAGCGCTTCCGTATTGCCGCGCAGGAACAGTGAAAAGTCCGAAATGGCCCGCTGGGCCAGTTGGGGATCCACTGCGCACAGGCGGCGGATGGCAGTCAGTGTATTATAGAGGAAATGTGGCTGGATCTGGCTGAGCATCATATCGATCCGCATTTCAGCAAGCTGTTTTTCCTGTTTCTGCAGCTGCAGCTCACGCTCGGATTGGATATTGATAAAAATCAGCAGAAGCGAAATGCTGATGCCGGTGTTGAGCAGTGCGATGCCGTAATGAAAAACCTGAAAGCTGTTTAGCGCCATGGGGAGGACAATATAGCAAACCAGGAAAAAAATATCTTTCCGGCGGAGATGTTTGCGGTACACGGCAAGCAGAACGCTGTCTCCGGCAAACATCAGGAAAGGAACCAGGAGCGCCAGCCAAAGCGCACTGCCGCGGGAATACACATTGCCCGGCAATATTGTGAAATACATCCCATTCCACAGGGAGAGCAGGCTGAATAACATCTGGGCGCCGCACAATGCGGATTCCACATACCAGAATCCACGGTGCACGGTGACCTGCGGTCCGAGACAAGCGCAGATATAGGCGGTAAACGTCAAGAGCAGCGGACCGATACAGAAATAGAACAGCATGCTGCCGGCGTTCAGTACTGCGGGAAACCAGGGCTTGGCATACCCCTCACATGCCCAATTCGTAATGTCTCCCAGTGAAATGATGATATTTAAGGTGCACATCAGAATAAAGCAGCGGCTTGATGCAGTACGGCGTGTATGGCTGAACAACAGGTAGCACATCAGGATCAGGCAGAGAAGGCAACTGTACAGATCAAGGGAGATGTTCACAGAACGCATGGTCGGGCCTCGCAGAATGATAGAGTCGGCAGTGGATTGACGAAAAGAAAAATTCCTGTTCACGACAGAAAATGTCACTTTGTGCGCAAACTATGGTAAGATAAAAAAACAGGAGGAAAGCGATAAGCAACGGGGTTTGATGCAGCGTGGGAAAAATGGTGCGGATTGCCGCTTACATAAATGATGAAAAAATTGCCGGAAGGGTCAAAAGCCTATTGCACGCATGGGCGCAGGAGATCGGTGTGGATCTTCAGCTTGTGCTGGAAAGAGGTGTGTTGTCTGCGCTCAATGCAGAGGGATGCGCGCTTTTCCTGGTGGACAGCGCCGGTCTTGACCATAAGGATATCAGATACCTGCAGGTGATGCATGCAAAGCATCCCGACTGCGGCCTGGTGCTGCTGGCGGACGATGACCGGACGGCGATCGACGTATATCCATGCCATCCGAATGCACTGGTGCCCAAACCGGTTACATACAGCGGCTTGGACGCTGCAATGGAGCGCTGTTTCGGTTACTGGCAAAAAGGCTTGCGCTGGCTGGACCTGCCCGCACAGCACAGGCGTGTTCGGATCCCGCTTTACCAGCTTTACTATGCGGAAGCCGCCGGACGCAGCAGTATCCTGTACCGCGCAGGGGGCGGGCTGCAGGTAAACTGCTCGCTGTCCGTTTTGGAAGCACAATTGCCGCAGCCTCCTTTCCTGCGGGTGCAGAAGAGCTTTGTGGTGCATTTGGGGGCAATCCGCCGTATTTCCGGCGGAGAACTGATCATGTGTAACGACAGGGTGATATCCGTTGCACGCAGCAAGCTCCGGCAGGTGCAGGAGGCGCTTGCCTCTTACCGGCGGGCACGCAGCACAGAGGAGGGATAGCATGAAGATTTCCGTTGCCGTCTGTGATGATTTGGAGGAAGAGCGCCTGCAGATGGCGCGCATGCTGAAAAATTACGGGCGCCGGAATGGCGTATCGTGGAATATCGAACTGCTGGAAAGCGGTGACGCATTTTTGGAAGTGTTTCAGCCCGGCCGATGGGATATCGTTCTGATGGATATCTACATGGATGGATTGAACGGGATGGAAGCCGCCCGCCGCCTGCGCGTCCGGGACAGCGAATGCACCCTGATTTTTGTCACCACCAGTATGGAGCACGGGATTGCCAGCTATGAGCTGCAGGCTTCGGACTATCTGGTCAAACCGGTCGCGCAGCGGGATATGGATGCGGCGCTGGACTGGTGTCTGCATGAAAAACAGGAACATTTCCGTACGATCTCTGTGCGTTCGGAATGGGATGAAATAGAAATTCTGCTAAGGGATATCCTGTACATAGAGATCAGAAGACATACTGCATTTATCCATACAGCTGAACGGATTATCCAGACGCCGCGCGGCATGAATGCCCTGGAAGAGGAGATTGCAAGCGATAGTTTTCTCCGCTGCCACAGAAGTTTCCTGGTCAACCAGCGCCATATACTGCGTATGGAAAAACGGGATTTTGTTATGGACAACGGCGATCTTGTGCCGATTGGATCCTCCGATGCCGCGGCGACACGCCAAAAGTTCATGGACTGGCTGTTTCTGCGCAACTGGAAAGACGGCGGTGCAGTCGGTATATTCTGAAATCATATAAGGAAGAGGGGAACGACCCGGACGGGCCGTTCCCTTTTTTTAGTTCCGGAGACACCCGGTCATTCCATGGCGCACAGCTCTTCGAAGGTGATGCCGGCAGAGAGCTGCAGCGCATCCCCGTGGTATTCAGCGATCTGGCTGAGAATAAAGGCGAATGCGTCGTATACCAGTTCGGCGGACGGCTGGACGGGATACTGCTTGGGCAGCGTCACACAGTACCGGTGGTACAGCTGGTGGTTGTCCCTGCGTATGCCGAGTGAGCCGAGCAGAAAATCCATGTTCCACAAGGCAGCCGCTTTTTCCAACTCAGTGCAGGCAGCTTCGCTGACCGCATCGATCAGCGTGGTGTAGATCTGCACAACATCGAAGCCCTCGGACCCCTCGATGAAATGCAGCTCGGTAAACACCAGCTCGGTACCGTCCTCCTGCAGCGGGATGAGCATATTGACGCCGGGATGAGCCGGCAGCCGGTTATCCGGCTGAACGTCAAAGCCTTGCCCGCGCAAAATTCCCTCAACTGCGCCTATGATTTGTTGGGATCGCTCCATAACGACAGACCCTTTCTGTTTCATAAATTATCTTATTATATACCATGTTCTGCAGTAAATGCAATGCAGGAGAAGCGCGGCCAATCAGCGCGCAGGCAGTTTTTTGAGTTTTTTCTTCGCCTCTTGTATAAGGGGGAGGTTCGGATCGTCCGGTGACTCGCCGGGCTGCTGCCCGGAAATGGGCGCCGGACTCGCCTGGGGCTGCTGGGGAGCGTTGAGCGGTTTCAGTTTACCCTTTGCCTGCTGCAGTGCTTCCGGAGAAACAGCCTTGTTTTTGGGAAGAGGAACCGCCTCACCTTCATCGAGGGCGTCTGGATTGTTCATCAGCTGTTCGGTCAGCTGGTTATCAGCTGCAGCCTCGGCATTGCGCTTTGCAGTTGCCGCGCGGCCCTTCTCGGTTTTGGACATAGCAAACGCCAGCGGATTCTGCATAACCAGCTTGGCTTTACGCCAGCCGCTGAGCTTTTGGAAATCCTCCGCTTCGTTTACAAAGCTGTCGCGGGCGCGCTGGTGTTTGCGGCGCAGGGAATACCATCCGTTTTTTATGTAGTCGCCCGCGCGCTTATACCAGGGCTGGTTGGCATTGGCGGTTGCGCTGCCTTCGGGCGCGTTCGCGTCCGGCCGCTCCTTGGTGCCGGTAGCATAGTCGAATTCGTTGTAGAATTCCTTTTTCTTCTTGAATTCGTGCCACTTGATACCCGCCAGCTTGCGCTGCTCGTCGCGTTTCTTTTTGTATACCTTGTCCGCGGCACGGGCCTCCTTGCGGGCAGCTTTACGCTGCGCGCGGTCCTCCTTGGCGTTTGCCTTGGCGGCCATCTCGGCGCGCAGGCTGTCCAGCTGCGCCTTTTTTTCGGAAACATCGTGCCCGCCGTACTTATCCCCGACATTGTGGTTAATGTCATATTCCAGACGGGCTGCCTTTTTCTTCTTGAATTCGTACCACTTGATGCCCTGATCTTTAATCATCTGATCCTTTTCCGCCGAACGACGCTTGTTAGCGTCCCGGATCTTCTGACGGTTTTCCTCGGACAGGCTGTTAAAGTGTTCGAGCGCTTTCTGTTTTTTCTCTTTTCTCTCGCGCTTGGCGATTTGCTTCTGTGCCTTTGCTTCGGCGCGTGCATGCTGGCGCTTCAGCTCGGCCTGGACCGTATGCTCTTTTTCGAACTGGTGTGCGTCGGCTGCGCCGATCTGGTCTTCCACAGAGCCGCCGCGTTCAAAGTCTGCGTTTACCTGAGCGGAGGCAGCGTCGGTATCGAGAATCTCACCTTTGTGGTTGGTGCCAATACCCATGGCGTTGGTGATGCCGCGCGCGCGTACGCCTTCCGGAGTATCCTGCGACGTGAGCTTGTTGAGCGCAGTGATGTCGCCCTGCGTTTTGTGCATGCCGGCAACCTTATTGGTTTTTGCTCCGCGCTCGCCCGAGGTGATCTGGTTGGCGATGTGCTTGGCGCGGTGGCGGATCTCGTTTTTCTTTTTTTCCGGCAGGTCGTCGCGCATACCGAGCCTGCGCTCCAGCTTGGCGCGCAGGGACAGGTTATCCAGGTTTTTCTCACGCGCTTCCTTGCGCTTCTGATCGACATGGGCATCCAGACCGACATTCACAACCGCTTTCAGAGCGGAGCCGCCGAGCTGGGTCAATTGCCCCACGCCTGGGATAAAGCCGACGGCGCCGATCCCCATATCCATGACAGCGTTCGCGCCCTTCTGGACGCTTTCCGCTTTGCGGACCTTGGCGGCGCCTCGGGCGTTGGTCGCCATGGAGCGCAGCAGCTTGTCGTTTTTGATTTTTTCCGCGTCGCCGGATTTGGCACGCCGCTCTTCATCTTCAGCGATCATGCGGCCTGCCCGTTCGGCGGAAAGGCGGTCAGAGGTCGCGTCGTATCCTTCGATCGCGGCTTCGGTTCCCTTTGCAGCGCCATGAATGATCTGTAAGCCGTTGGCGGCGGCTCCGAGTTTGTCGCCGACAGATTCCGATACCGAACTGAATTGCCCGACGATGTTTTTAGCTGTTCCGGCGGCGTCCGAGCCCCAGTCGGCGAGGTGCTTGTTAAAGGCCAGCCCTTTCTCGAACTTGTTTTTGTTTGCATCCGTCAGATCGGCTTTCATATCCTTCGCCGTATCATAAGTGTTCTTCACAGTGCCGATGGAACTGAAGAGCGCTGAGGCGTGCCCCATAGCGGTGGAATCATTTAATACGCCTGCTTTTTTGCCTAACTTGCCGAGCACATAGCTTTTGTCCTCCCATTGGGAGGCAAGCGCCTCTACGGTCGAGCTGAAATTGTTAAACTGGTCGGTCGCCTTCAACCCGACGTGCAGCAGGTTTCCGCCAAGGGTGTCCCCGCCGATGCCGTCCGCGCCCAGACGGCGGTCGGTCGCAGAGGGGCGGTTCTCCGGCCCATAGGGGACAGGCTCCGGCTTGTGCCTGCGCCTGCGCCGCGCCTGTACCGGGCCGGACATGCCCGCGGATGCGCAAACTGCCGCCGCACCGGGGGTCGCAGCTGCGCCCGGGTAGATGCTCTGCCCCATGGCGGCCATCATGCCCTCACGGTCGGCGCGGGATTCGAGCGAGTGGTTCTCCAGCAGGCCGGAGCCGCGGACCTCGCCGCGTGCCTGGCTGACGACGTGGCTCAGCTCATGGCCCAGCAGCGCCTGCCCGTGCATGGAGACAAGGTCAAGCTGTCCGGGGGCAAAGGCGATATGGCTGCCCTGCGCAAGCGCGTCCGCGCCTGCGTCCGCAACCGCCTGGCTTTCATACAGCTTGACGCCCGATAGGTCGGCGCCGAACGCATTTTCCATTTTGGACTGGATCGCCGCAGGCAGATCGACACGGCGGCCGGATTGCTCAACCTGGGACAGGTCGGTTACCCCGCGCAGCGCATCCTGCTGCGGCGCCTGGGTGGCTGCGGCGCGTCTGTGCGGCACGGCACGCGCGGAAGGCATTGCTTTCTTTTGATAGGTTTGCATAGCTGTCACCCTTTTCTCGGTTGATGGGTTCTCTGCGGAAGGGGCATTATCGCGCGAAACGTTTCCGGCATGGTACAGGACAGGGCGGAAACGGCAGGAATGCACAATGCTGCGGATTATTCTATTGTCATTATAGCATAGCGGCATTTGCGGGTGTCGTGCATGTTGCTACACTTTCGGGCCGTTTGTGCGTAATTGCTTAAAACCGGATTTTTTTTCGGGTACAATCAAAACAGCGGAGGCGGGAGCCTGCGCTAAATCGGTCAGGATACCTGGTGGGGGCGTTCATCAATGAAGCTGGCGGTATGCACCGCGCAGGCGGAGGAGCGAGACCGGCTGTGCGAATGGCTTGGACAGTATTGCAGACTTTGCAGCTTGCCCATGACAGTGGAATGTATCGATACGCCGCAACAGCTGTCCCGGCAGATGCCGGGCGCGATACAGATCGCTTATATCGGCTTTGGGAGCAGTGCGGGCTTTTTGGCTGCCCGCGCGCTTCGCGAACGCGACCGCGCCTGCCGCATCATCCTGATCGACGATACCACACAGTATGCCATACAGGGGCTTCACCTGCATTTTGCAGACTTCATCCTGCGGCCGGTGGAGTTCCGACATGTGACGCGCAGTATGCGTCTGGCGCTGGAGCGGTTCTGAAGCAAACGCGGGGAGGGCTGGTTTTGCAGCATGCTTGGGTAAAACGCAGGCAGAAGCAGGCGGCTCCGCCGGCGGCTTCGGAAAAGGATACGCGCCGCCAGCTTGCCTGGGCGGCAGGCAGCGAGTATTTTGCAAACCGCGATCCGCTGTATCACGTGACGGAAAGCTTTCAGCAGACCTTCGACGAGATTGGACGGCGCCATGCAGCTGAGATGGCCGGAGAGACCGTCGGCGGATTTGCCCGTACGGAGCAGGCTGCACAGCCGCCGGGCAGGGCGGAGGCGCAGACCGGGATGGCCAAGGACCCGCAGAAGCCCGATCCGACAAGCGCCAAAGAACTCTACCAGATGCGCTGGCCGGATAACCAGGACATGGTGCGGCGCTTTTCCGAAACGGCATTCCAGCGCGGGACGCTGGCCGGTGCGGTGATGGCGGGGACGGGCAAGATGATGCTGGTCTCCTGCCTCAAGCGTACGGTCGGGCAGTCCCAGCCGGTCCGGGAGCAGCAGCGGCGGCTGTTTGAGGGCGGTTCGCAGCAGCGCATTATCCCCGGACACGGGCCGGACAACGTGGTGTTCAACCGCGGCTTTGCGGACAGTGCGGTCGGTCTGGTGGTCGATACGCTCGCGGAGGCACGGCAGGTGGTGGAATCCATGGCCGACCTTGCGGCCGGCAAAAGCGACATGGGTAAGGAGGGCGGCGCACAGACGCTGCGCAAGATGTACCCGTTTTTGGATGACAGCCGTGAGAGGGAACTGGCAGCGCAGTACAGCGCGCGCCTGCGGGAGAGCAGCGACGCCGGGGAACGGCAGCTGCTGCAAAACGCCCATGTGCGCGTGCAGGCGCTGATCGGCAAGAAAGCCCAGATGCGAAATGAATTTATCAACAAGCTGCGCCTGATTGCGGACCGCGCGACCGAAGCGCTTACCTTATTTGAGACCCCAGGTTTTGCCGACGAGCTGGTGCAGGCGGTCAACCAGACCGAAGCGCCGCCCGAGCCGCCGGACCAGCCGGAGGGCGATGGGCAGGACAAGCCGGAAGACGGGGAGGATGGCAATGCAGCAGACTGAACAGAGCGTTGCAAAAACATCCGAGCTGCATCCCAAGCAGGAGCAGAAGGACGCTAGGCAGCAGAAAACGGAGAGCGGGCAGCAGACGCTGCTGCTGGCCCTGCGAGCCATGCAGGCGGGCGTACCGCTGACCAGTTTACCCGCTGCGATGGTGCTTGCGCTTTCCGCACAGCTGGGCAACAGCGCGCTGCTTGACCTGATGGCGCAGCAGGGGAAACAGATCGAAACAGTCACGGCGCTTCCGCCGCCGGGTGCGGTGCAGACAGTGCCGAAGGATATTGCGGCAGCGCCCGCTGCTGCGGCAGACCCGCCCGACTGGGCGGCGATGCCCGCGGTACAGGCCGCGCCGGTCAGCCCGGCCGGACTTGCTGCACAGGGAGGTGCTCCATATGCAGGAGGATGAATGCCGCAGGCTGCTGGAAGCGCTGCTGCGCGACAGCGGCGTGCAGTGGGAGCAAAGCGGCGAATGGACGCGCTTCCGCTTCCGCGAGGGTGCGATGGTGTGGGAGCTCGCCTGCCGGTGCAGGCAGGGCGAGGTGCTAGTGTACAGCCGTTATCCCATGGCTGCGTACGACCGGGCGGCAGCACTCAGCATGTGCAGCGAGGCAAACGGCGCGCTCACGCGCGGCGCGATGTTCCTGCAGGGCGAAACGCCGGTATTCCGCATCCGTGCCGATCTGGGAGACCCCTACGGCGCGCGTGAGCGGCTGGCGGAGACGCTGGAATACAGTGCGGCGGCGATGGCCCGCTATTGGGGCGGGTTCCAGAAAGCCTGCCGCGCATGACAACTTTTTTGTGCGGGATCGGGTTTGAGAAATAAACCGGGCGACCCGAGGCCTGGTTTATTTCTCAAACATCCGCGAAACATAGAAGCAGACCCAAGTATTATTCAGAAAGGAGGGGAGCTTCACGGCCGGGCCCCCAGCCAACAACAATGGCGTGAAGCAAAAACATGGCAGAATATTTATCCCCAGGTGTGTATGTGGAGGAGTATGACTCAGGCGCGACCCCGATGCAGGGCGTCAGCACCAGCACGGCGGGTTTTGTCGGCCTGGCGGAGCGCGGCCCTGTGATCGGCCAGCCGCAGCTGGTCACCAGCTTTGCCGACTACACGCGCATGTATGGCGGCTACCTGAGCAAGGCAGGCTATGGCGATGCCCGTTATCTGCCCTATGCGGTCGAGCAGTTCTTCATGAACGGCGGCGCGCGCGCCTATATCATGCGTGCAGTGCCGGGTGATGCGAAAGCAGCCAGCCTGACGACCGGCGTGCTGCGCGTGACCGCGGCGAACCCGGGCGCATGGGCGGAAAAAATGCGCGTGACCGTGGTACCGTCCAGCAAGGCGAAGACCCAGGTGTTCGATGTGGACGGCGCCGACCTGACGCTCAAGAATGCAGACGGCTTCAATGCGGGCGATGTCGTCGAACTGTTCGACGGCAAGACCACCGCGTATGCGACTATCAAGAGCGTGCTCGATAAGGTTATTACGCTGGACGCTCCCTGTACGCTGGCAGTTGCCGACACCAAGGTCGGCACCAGCAAGTACATCCGTACCTGCGAGATCACCATCACCGCCCGTCTGGACGACACGGTGGAGACCTATGAAAACCTGTCCCTCAAGCCGGAGGCGCTCAACTATGCTCCGGTCAAGACCGCAAAGAGCGATCTGATCCGCGTTGAGGTACTGCCGGGCAAGCCGGCGGCAGCCGCTGCGCCTGCGCCTGTGGCAAAGGATGAGAACAAGGACAACAAGGATAAGAAGGACGCCCCGGCGGCGGCACCGGCTCCGGCCAAGGCTGCCGGCATTACGCCGTACGACCTGTGCGCCGGTGTGGGCGAGGGCATGGTGCTCACGCTCGAAGGTGGCAGCGACGGCTCGGTCCTGAACGTCACCCCGGACGCTTACATCGGCGCGGACGACGGCCCGGGCAAGCGCACCGGCCTGCAGGCGTTCCAGGAGAACGGCGTGGTATCCGTGCTGGCGATCCCCGGCGTGACCTCGCCTGAGGTACAGGCGGCGCTGATCGGTTTCTGCGAGAACCGCAAGAGCTGCTTTGCTCTCCTCGATGTGCCGATGGACCTGAAAAAGACGAACGACGTTGCGACCTTCCGCGATATGTATGACTCGACCTATGCGGCAATGTACCATCCGTGGCTGCAGATGTTCGACGCAGGTGCAAAGCGCACAGATTACTTCCCGCCCTCCGGCGCGATGGCCGGCATCTATGCCCGCAGCGACAACAGCCGCGGCGTACATAAGGCCCCGGCGAACGAGGTTGTCCGCGGCTGCACCGGCCTGTCCTGCAACTATAACGTGGGCGAGCAGGATATCCTCAACCCGATCGGCGTCAACCTGATCCGTGCGCTGCCCGGACAGGGCATCCGCGTATGGGGCGCGCGCACCATCAGCTCGAACGGGCTGTGGAAGTACGTCAACGTACGCCGCCTGTTCATCTATATCGAGGAGTCGATCAAGGCGAACACCAACTGGGTGGTATTTGAGCCCAACAGTGAGACGCTTTGGAGCCGCGTGACCCGCACGATCGAGACCTTCCTTGCGACCTGCTGGCGCGACGGCGCGCTGGCTGGTTCCAGCCCGGAACAGGCGTTCTTTGTGGAATGCGGCCCGACGACTATGACCCAGGATGATATCGACAACGGCCGTCTGATCTGCCAGATCGGTATCGCTCCGGTCAAGCCTGCTGAGTTCGTGATCTTCCGCATCACGCAGAAGACCGCGACCGGCGAATAAATAAAGCCCACTGCTGGCAGAAAGGACGAACATAAATGGCAATCAATTATCCATATAGAGTATTTCGATACCAGGTCGAGATCGACGGTATCAGCCGCGCGGGCTTTTCCGAGGTTTCGGGCATGAGCTCTTCGGTCGATGCGGTCGAATACCGCGAGGGCGACGACCTGCGCAACACCCCGCGCAAGCTCGCGGGCCTGACCAAGTTTGGCAACGTCACCCTGCGCTGGGGCGTATCCGACGATTCCGACTTCCTCGACTGGGTATACTCGGTCGCGCCGACCAACACCGCGCCCCCGACCGGCATGGTGCGCCACAATGTGACCATCACCCTGATCGACGACGCAGGCAACCCGGGTCCGTCCTGGAACCTGATCAACGCGTGGCCGGTGGGCTACACCGTGCCGGACCTCAACGGCATGGGCGGCGAGGTTGCGATCCAGTCGCTCGAGCTGTGCCACGAGGGTCTCGAGCATACGCCGGGCGGCGTAGCGGGCGAGCCCTCCACGATCTGATTTTCACCGCTTTGTTGTTTCGGCCAAGTGCCCCGGCTTTCCGCCGGGGCGGCCGGAAGCGCGCGGGAGGCCGCTTGACAAAGCGCCCGCGCACTTCCGACCCTTTTAACCGAAAGGAGAAGCCAAATGGAAACCGAATTTGAGTTTGAACTGCCGCGCGGCTATGTCGATCAGAACGGCGACGTGCACCGCCGCGGAACCATGCGTCTGGCGACGGCGGCGGACGAGATCCTGCCCCTGCGCGACCCGCGCGTGCAGCAGAATTCCGGCTATCTGACCATCATCCTGCTCTCGCGCGTGATCACGCGGCTGGGCACGCTCAGCAGCATCAATACGCGGGTGATCGAGAACCTGTTTACCATGGATCTTGCGTATCTGCAGGACCTGTACCAGCGGATCAACATGTCCGAGCTGCCGGTCTATAAGGTGACCTGCCCGCACTGTAATCAGGAGATCGAGGTGCCGCTGGATTTTTTGTTGAGCTAGGACTGGTGCTGTACCCGCAGGAGCGCATGTATCAGGAGATGACGTTCCTGTCGTACTACCTGCACTGGTCCCGGGACGAGGTCATGGGCCTGAACCATCTGGAACGCCGCAGGTGGTGCAGGGAGGTCTCGGCCGTCAACAAAAAGCTCAGCAATACCGAGCAGAATACCTTTGAATTTCGCTGAAATAAGGGAGGCTGGTCAATATGGGCATCACCTATCAGGAACCCTTTAAGGCTTTCCGGTTTTTGGTGGAGGTGGAGAGTGGCGGCGTGGCTGTCGCGGCGTTCTCCGAGTTTTCCGGCGTAAAAATGGAGGTCGATACGGTGCAGGCGCGCTCCGGGAACGATAACCGGGGCGTGCAGGAGTATATCCCCGTGCTGACCCGCTTTGCCCCTGTCACGCTGACCAAGGGCGTTGTGGGGGACAATGATTTTCTGGACTGGCTCTTCTCCGCAGCTGCAGGGCCGGAGACCGGGCCAAACGGGGCGAACCTGCGCCGCACGCTCAATATTGTGGCGCTGGATGATAAAGGCAACCGCGGCGTGACTTGGTCGCTGAAAGATGCGCTGCCGATCGGCTATGAGCTGACGCCGATGAGCGGCGGGCGCAGCGAGGTGCTTTCTGAAAGCCTGACCTTTGCGATCACCGGCATGGAGCGCATCACGCATGAGCCGCCCCAGCCATAAACATAACGAACAGCCCCGCCGGGATACAAGGAGGTGTACTGCGGCATGGCGTATTTGTCGGGCGCTTATTTCGAGGTGCTTCTGATCGGCACAGGCGCTGTGCTGGAGGGGAAATTTACCTCGGTTTCCGGACTGGATATGGAGATTGAATACGAGGTGTTCAACGAAGGCGGGCTGAACTACCCGCGGTTCTTTTTCAAGCAGAACAAGCCGCAGGTGCTTGTGCTCGAACAGGGCACAGTGACCAGCGTGGATTCGGTCTCGCTGCTGATGAACATGTGTAATCTGGGCATGTCCATCCCGCTGGCGGGCACGGTCATTCTCAAGGACAGCTTCGGCACACCGCAGCGCACCTGGTCGATTGTGGGCGCGTACCTGCAGAAGTATGTGGGTCCGTCGCTGAACAGCAACCAGGCCGCACTGGCGGTCAGCCGGATCGAACTGATATACAATGGGTGCTGCTGATGGATTCGATTGCCGTAACAAAACCGGATATGGCGGTGACAAAAAGGGACAGGCTGGGCCTGTCTCTATTTGGGCTGCTGTCGCTGGCGTTCGGCGATGAGGTGCGCACCCGCAGCGCATGGCAGACCGGGCTGTACCGCGAGGTGCCGCTCGAGCTGCTGGAGGAGGACGAACCTGTCCCGGTATCCGGGAGTGAACGGGAGCTGCATCTGGATGTGGATCTCAAGGTGGTTCTGGAAAACCTGAAGCAGGAGCACAAGCAGGCGGATAAGCGGCAGAAGCAGGCGGCAGAGCGCATTTTGGAGCGGGTTTACCTGCTTGAGCGCCGCATCAGCGAGGCTGCACCCGCCGGGGCGCACATCAACGTGCGGATCGACCCGCCGCAGGCAGGACAGGCTGCAGCCCCAAATGGACAGACCGCAAACATGCCTGCCGCTGTAAAGAAGAACGGGGCAGTAAATGAAGCGCAGGCCGTTCGGGAAAAGGAAATCTTATCGGTCATACGGACGGCATTGGCCGAAAAAGACGCGCAGCAGCGGCTGCAGGCAGCGCAGATGGCAGAAAAAGAGCAGGCCGGCCGTGCGGCATACATCACCCGCGTTATGCACCGCAGGCAGATCGGCACTCAGGCTGCAGCCGCTGTGCGGCAAGCGCGCCGCGCCGCAGACGGCAGCTTGTGGCGAACCGTGAAGCAGGAGCAGATGGGACGGCTTTCCGCCCCGCTTACGCCGGTTTCGTGGAGCACCGCCGCCCCGGCCGGCGAGGGATGGACACCCCGCTGGCAGGAGGAGCATCCGGGCTTTGCCTCCAAAAAGGAGACAGGCGGCGGGCAGGCCGCAGGCGGGAGCATCCTGCTGCCTGACCAGCTCCGCCTGCGCAGGCAGCGCGCACTGCAGCAGGCTGCAGAAGCGGCTGCGGAGCCGTTTGCAGCTGGCATGCGTACGGCAGAGGGATCGCTGGCTCATCCGGACAACGCCGCACTGGAGGCGGCTGGCATCCGGCAGGACGAGACAGTGCGGCTGTTAGTACAGCGGCTGGATCGTGCAGTCGAGCAGGCGGTCAGGCGGCCGGTACGGCGGGAAACCGCCGCCACAGCCGAGGGCGCCTCGCCTGTGCAGCAGAAAAGCCCGGCAGAGGATGCCCGCATGGAGCAGCCCAGTGGGAAAACGGACGGTACCCGTCCGGCACAGGGGCGTACAGCTTCTGCAGGGCAGGAAGTGCGAGCGGAAAAACAAACCGCTGCCGTACATGCGGAACCGGATGCAGTACCTGCTGCTGCGGTCTCCGGATCGGCGGCAGCCCGGACAGGGACAGCCGCAGCCGGGGCAGAGCATCCCGGCACAGCGGATCAGAACGAGCGTCCGGCGCAGCGTGCACAGGGTGGAACAGATACAGCAATGCAGGCGGTTCCGTCGGGGGCTGCTGCACCGCAGACGGGATTGCCGCAGGAAGCGCTGCTGCACCGCATAGATGGACAGGACAGCGTACAACACGTCGGCAAACTGGACGGCAGAGCATCTGTACAAGGACAGGCCGATCAAGTTACACCAAAAGCACAGGAAGGCAAGCGAGCTGTCAAGATACATATGCAACAACCGGATGACGCATCCCGTCGGAGCGAGCAGTCTGTCAGCGGAACTTCAGCTGCATCCGCCGGTCAGACAGATGCCCGGACGGCTTCTGCTGCAGTCCGGATGGAGCAGCACGGTGCAGCAGTGCAAACAGCCCAAACGGAGCAGTATGAGCGGGAAACAATAGGCACAGAGCGTCAGGCGGCCTTGCCGGGTGCTGCTGCACCACAGGCGGCGCTGCCGCCGGAAGCGCTGCTGTACCGCGCGGAAATGCAGGACAGCAGCCCGGCTGCGCAGAGGGGAACATCATCTGCGCCGGGACAGGAGCGTCCGGAGAACAGGACGCTGCCCGGACGGGACAAACCGCGTGGGGCGGATACAGCGCCTTTGGCAGACCCCCTAGCGGGGACAGCACCGCAGAAAGCGGCTGCCCCGGAAGCAGGGACAGCCCCCTCCCTTATGCCAGCAGGCCAAAACGCGCAAAAACCTTCCGGTACGGATCGGCAGGAGCAGGAGACCGATGCGGTGCCGCAGGCAAAGACAGCACCGCGCGCCTATGCTGCACCAAATGAGCAGCCCGCACTTCCGGCTGCGCCTTTGATCCACCGGGAGACTGCATTTGACCTGGAACAGAATAACCAGCCGGGGCAGACTGTGCCCGGGCTGGGGGAAGAACGGTCCGCACCTGTACCCAAACAGGCACAGCCCCACCCGGAGCGGGCCGCTGGACGGCAAGCCGATACACGGCTGGCCGGAGCAGTAGGCCGGGCTAGGGATGCCTCCTCAGCGCAGCAGCCCGCCGGGGCAGATGCAGCAGCGCAGACGGACAGCCACACAGCAGAACGGCCGATGCATACAGCTGTTTTGCCGCAGAAAAGCGGCGGGGCACAGGCGCAGACAGCTTCCGAACGTGCGCTGCCTGTAAAAACAGAAGGGGTGGAGGGCTATGCTGCGTCCGAGCCTTTGACATGGCGGACGGATGCGGAGCCTTCCGCGCCGCAGGAGCAGCGCACGGAAACGGCGGGCAAGGCCCAGAACGCTGCCGCAGCGCCTGCCGACACCGCATATGCAGAGGGAAAACAGCAAACAACAGCCGTTCTGTCCCATAAGGGGCGGACGGACGAGATCGAATATTCCACAGCGCATCCCAGCCGCAGCATAACAGGAAAACCGTTGTCTGGACACGGTCCGGCGCCGGGAAACGCAGGTGGTGCCGCGCAGGCGGATGCCGGACTGGTTTACCGGACGGATACGGCACAGCTGCAGACGGCAGCGCAGGAACGGCAAAACGGTCTGCCTGTACAGGCCAAAGCGATCGTGACGGCCGCCGCGGGACACGGACAGCCGTCGGATCGGCTGCGTACGGCGCTGCGCCGTTCGACGGAGGAAATCCTGGCCCGGCCCATGAAACCGGTGCAGACCACGCTGGTTCGTCCACAACAGGCAGGCAATACAGCAGCGGTGCGTCCGATCGAGACATTTACTGATGCTGCTTTGCAGCCGGGAGAAACGGCTTCCCGGCGCGCGGCAGTAATGGACGGGAACGAGCTGTCCTACCTGCCGCTGCAGCCTGCGGAGCAGAAAACGGATCAAAAAGCATCCTCCCAGGCAAGCGCACTGCCGGATTGGGCGCAGCGTTTTCTGCAGCAGCCGGCGGGTGCAGACAGGCAGAACACGCAGCGTTTTTCGGCGGTGCAGCAGCAGTCGGCGGCTGTGCCGCCGGGGCAGATCGAATGGACGGCGCCGGGCGCCGTGCCGAAGGCAGCGCCGATCGTCTTCCGCGAAAACAAACAGCCGGAAGCGCAGCACCCCGCAGCGCCAGCGCGTCTGAGCGACAGCGAGCTGCGCCGCGCGGCGGATAAGGTATACCGCATGATCGAGGATCGCCTGCGCCGTGAGCTGCGGCGCAGCGGAAAGTAAGCAGAAAGGAGCCGGATGATGTTCGTTGGCGTACCCAATCCCAATATCCTGATGCCTCTGGAAAAGATGACCATCACAGTAACAGAAGGCAAAAAAAAGGGAGAGAAAATCACGGTCCTTTACAACCCGGAACAATACGTGCAGTCGCGCAGCGTGAACATGACAAAAGAAAACGCGTTCGGAGCGAATGGGCAGGAGTCGCAGATTCCATCCGGAGATTCAGAAACACTGAGCTTTACCTTGTTTTTCGATACCATGTCCGCAGGTGCGGAGGTTGGCGGGGACGAGATAGAACGGACGGTATTCGCCGCCAACAGCCTGCTGCCGTCGGCGGCAAAGATGGATGTGCGCAAGTATACAAAGAAAATCTATAATTTGATGCGCTTCGATGCCTCTATCCATTCCATTCCGCCGCTTAAGCTGGAATGGGCATCCCTGCAGTTTTATGGTTATCTGGCGCAGTGTACCCAGACTTTTACCAAGTTTAGCGAGATGGGTACGCCGGTGCGGGCGACGATGGAGTGCGTTTTCCATCAGGTCACAAACCTGCTCAAGGACGCGGAAATGGATCCGCTTGAATCGCCGGATACGACCAAGTACCGCACGGTGGTGCAGGGGGATTCCCTTTGGGCAATGGCAATAAAAGAATACGGCCAGCCTGAACAGTGGCGCACGATTGCAACAGCAAACGGACTGTCGAACCCGCGCCGCCTGCGTTCGGGAGAACGGCTCGTCCTGCCGGCGATTGACTGATAACACGGAAGGAGGCGGACGGAATTGGATACATCGAGCTATACCTACAAGGCGCTCCAAAAAAAATATGTCAATTTTATCACGCCCGCCCTCGAAGTCACAATCGGCAATACCACCTATTCCAGCAAGGAGATCCCGATCCTCAATCTGGAGGTCGAGCTGACTGCGGACGGCAGCGCAGGCGGATGCACTTTCACAGTTGACAGCCAGTATAAGGCCGAGGCAAGCCGGTGGAAAAACGATTTTGACAAATCGGTCAAAATCGGCGCCAAGCTGGCGGTCAAGGGCGGCTATGTCAAAATGGAGGAGATCTTCTACGGATATATTGACGACTATTCTTTTGCCTACAGCGGTGAGGAAGGACCGAATATCGAGATAACCGGTATAGACGGCCTTGGCTATTTGATGAGCATGAGGGAACCGCTGTATGCGGGACAGCAGAAGGCAAAAAACATTGTGGAAGACATATTGAGCAAAAGCGTAGCGGCCGGCTATGCCAAAAAAGCAAAAGTGGGCATGCTTTCCGGCTTTGAGACTCCCATTATCAAAGAGCAGATCGATGACTGGAGCTTTTTGAACCTGATGGCCGGGCGGTATGGGGCGACCCTGTTTGTTGTGGATGGGGAACTGATTTTTGACGATGTCGTCTCTGATACCAAGCCACTGCTCAAGCTGGCAGTTGGCGCAGGCCTGCGCAGCTTTACAAAACGCGTTTCACTGGCGCACCAGGTCGGCAAGGTAGAGATCTGGGGACGGGATGTGAACCAGAAGCCGATCAAAGGGGTGGCGGATGCGGTTACAGTTGGCGGAGCAGAGGGAAAATCTGCGGCGCAGCTGGTTTCCGGCCTGAAATCGGCGGTGCTGCGCGAATACAGCGAATACGTCCGCACACAAAAAGAGTGCGAATTGATGGCACAGAACCGCCTCAACGGGATCGCAATGGGGCTGGTGTCGGGCGAAGGCACCTGCATCGGCATCCCGGAGATCATTCCCGGGCGTTACATCGAAATCGACGGGCTGGACGACAGCACAAACGGAAGCTATTTTATCAGCCGCGTCAAACACCGGTTTGACAGTGCAGGATATTCCACCACGTTTGAAGTCAAGGGGGCGAAAACCAAATGAGTATCGCAGAACAGCTGGATTCGCTTTCCCGTGAGATGGGGATGGGCCTGCGCCGCGGCATGGACCGCCGCGGGCTGACACTCGCCAAAGTAACCAACGTGACTGATCCGGAAAAGTTCAACCGGGTCAAGTGCCTGCCGATCGGATCGGAAAATACAGAAAGCAAAGAGGAAACCGACTGGTGCTATGTGATGGCGCCCGCGGGCGGCATGGAGCGGGGTATTTTCTGGTTCCCGCGGCTGGATGATCTGGTCGTCCTGGCTTATCTGGACGATGATCCCCACCGCCCGCTGGTGATCGGCAGCCTGTGGACGACGGAAGTCAAACCGCCCTATACCATCGAGGAGGGCAAGGTGCAGGAGTATGCCATGCGTACCCCTTCCAAAATCGAGCTGCTGATGCATGATGAGGAGAAAAAGCACAAGGTCACGCTGACCCTGCCCTCCGGCACGACACTGGTGCTGGACGATGAAACACAGAAAGTCGAGCTGCGGGATAAAGAAAGCAAAAACGCCCTGCTGATGGATCTGAAAGAAGGGAACATCTCGCTTACGGCGGCAAACAAGATCGAGCTTTCTGCCGGCGGCGAGGCAACCGTTACGCTGGAGAAAGCAGGAAACATTACAATTAAGGCCAGCCAGAAAGTCGCCATGGAAGGCGTCAATGTAGAAGAAAAGGCAAGCGCAAACCTCAAATTGGAGGGAGCGACGGCTGCGGTCAAGTCGAGCGGAACGCTTGAGCTGACCGCCACCGGGAATACGACGCTCAAAGGGCTGATGGTCAACATCAACTAACCAGGGCGGACAGGAGCTTCGCGCGGCACAGGCCGCGGAAAGGAGTGGAAGCAAGTGAACGGCAAGGAGTTTTTGGGCCGGGGGCTGAAGTTCCCGCTGCAGGTGGACCCGCGGACCGGAAAATTCGCCATGGTCGGGCAGGAAGAGGATATCCGCGAGGCCATCGGCATCATCCTGAATACCGTACAGGGCGAGCGCGTGATGCGGCCGGGCTTTGGCTCCAACGTGATCGAATACACCTTTGCCGCCGCCTCCAGCTCCATGCTGAACAGCATCGCCTACGAGGTGCGTGAGCAGCTGCTGCTCCAGGAGCCCCGCATTGAGGACGTGGAGGTGGACTGCCGCGAAATGAACCGGATGACCGGGGCAATCGTGGTAGAGGTCAGCTATACGGTGCGCAGTACCAACAACCGTTATAACCATGTTTATCCGTTTTACATGACAGAAGGCTCGGAGGGGGGTAACGTGCTGTGAAAACCCCTTCGCTGGATCCGCGCACGCTGGAAGAGCTGCGGCGGGAGGTCAGGGCGCTTGCCGCATCCTATACGCCGGAATGGCGCTTTGAGGATACACAGAATGACCCGGGCGCGGCGTTGGCCGAACTGTTCTGCGGGATGTTTGAGCAGACGGTCGACCGCATGAATTCCGTGCCGGAAAAGCTGTATACCGAGTTTCTCAACCTGATCGGCTTCCGCCTGCCGGCCCCGGCTCCCGCATCGGGTACGATGCAGTTCACCGCGCATGAAACCGTGGAGAAGCCGGTACGCGTGCCTGCAGGCACGCAGGTGTTTACGCCGGACGGACAGGGCGACAACATCATTTACGAAACCGAACGCGTGATTGAGGCTACGCCTGCGCGTCTGCTGGATATTTTTTACGTCGACGGTACGGGTGACCGGCTGGAACGGACCGACCTGTCGCGGCCGCAGCGCTTCTTTACCCCATGCGGGGAAAACCTGCAGCGCCACCGCTTCTGGTTCAGCCAGCAGGATGTGCTGCGGCTGGACTGCCCGTGTACGGTGGAGATTGAGCTGCGGCAAAGTGCGCGCTATCTCGAAGAGGAAAGCGCCAAGCTTCTGGAGAAAATGCAGTGGACCTATCTGCACGAGGGTGAAAGCCTCCCGTTTGATGCGGTGCGGGCGGAAAACGGCAGGCTGATGCTGGAAAAGCGCAGCAGTCTGTCGGTCGATACAGATGCGGCAGGCCGGCGCGCGATCTGCTGCGCGGGGCAGCCTGAAGCTGCGCTGACGATCGAGGGAATCAGCCTGCGCTCTGCGCCGCTTGCGCGCTGCCGGGCAGACCTGCTGTTTTCCGGCGACCTTCCTATCGAATTGCCGGAGGGCGGGTACTGCTTCGGCAGGCAGCCTATGCCGTATGCGCTGTTTTATATCCGCTCGGATACAGTGCTGACCAAGCGCGGAGCGACGGCCAACCTGCGGCTGGACATCACGCCGATTGTGGACGATCCGCCGGAACAGCCGCCGCAGTACAACTTTACGCAAGCGATCATCGACAAAAAGGGCGCGGTCGAGCGCAAGCCGGACGACGTTTCTATCTCGGCCGTGGTATGGGAGTACTATAACGGAACCGGATGGAGGCGGCTGGAGACCGAAGGCGACCGGAACCCGTTCTCCTGCAAGCGGGACGGCGTGCTGGAAACCCGCTTTACCGTACCGGCGGATATCGCGCCGTGCGAGGTCAACGCGGAGGAGGGCATGTACATCCGCGTGCGCGTGGCGGAGGTGGAAAACCGCTTTTCCGACTATGCGCGCTGGATCGTGCCGTTTGTGCGCGAGGCGGAGTTTGCATGGGCGTATGACACCCTTGTGCCCGCAGCGCAGTGCGGAGCAGAGAACAACGGCTGCAGCACGGAGATCGGGGAAGCGGACCGCGTTACAGACCTGCACCTGCCCGCGCTTGAGCCGATGGAGCAGGCGCCGCGCGCCATGTATCTGCGGTTTGACCAGTCGCCGCATGCGATGCCGCTTTCCCTGCTGTTTGAGGTTGTCGGCCGGGTGCCGCTGACCGACAAGCTGATGTGGGAATGCTGTACGGGCGGGCGGTTTGAGGCGGTTGCCGCCGTCGATCTGACGGGCAACCTGCACCACACCGGACAGGTGATGCTGTACCTGCCGGAGCGGCTGCCGCGCGTCTCCCTGTTTGGGGAGGAGGGCTGCTGGCTGCGCGTGAGCCGCAGCTCAGGCTTTCAGGGGCCGGAGCCGTGTGTCGCGTCGGTGCAGCTGAATACCGTGACCGCAAGGCAGCTGCAGCGGGAGCCGGAGCTGTATTTTAACACTGCCCCCTATGATGCGGGCAAGACGGTCACCCTGCTGCGGACACCGGTGGCCTCCTGCGAGGTCTGGGTAGATGAAGCGGGCGCTCTGCCGCTGGCGGATGCACAGCTTCTGGCGGAGCAGCAGCCGGAGGATGTGCGGCTGGAATGGGCGGACAGTGTGTTGACGCACTGCTGGGTGCGGTGGCGTCAATGCGACGATCTGGCGCTTGCCGCGCCGGATGCGCGTGCGTTCGTGCTGGATCCCTATGAAGGGACGGTATCCTTTGGCGACGGGAGGCGCGGCCGCGTACCGGCGCCGGGCGACCGCACAGTCTGTGTCCGCTATGTCAGCGGCGGCGGCACGCGCGGCAATGTGCCCGCAGGACAGGTGAATTCCCTGGTCGGCGCGCTGCCCCGCATCAGCGGTGTTGTGAATATCACGCCGATGAGCGGCGGCACTGACCGCTTCCCGCAGGAACGGATCGAAGCGGTCGGAAACAAGCGCCTGCGCCACCGCGGCCGCGCGGCGGGCGCAAGCGATTTTGAAGAGCTTGTGCTGGAAGCCTTTCCGCAGGTGCTGCATGTCAGATGCTTTTCCGGCAGGGATGAAAAGGGAAACACGGCGCCCGGGCACGTCACGGTGGTTGTGACGGGCGTGGACGACGGCAGCGCCGCGGACCGGCTGTGCGACCGGGTCTATGCGTTTCTTGCCGAGCGGTGCAGCTGCTGTCTGACCGCTGAGGGCAGGCTGCATGTTTGCCCGGCAACCGTGATTACCGTGAGCACACGCATTTCGGTTGAACTGGAGGATCTTGACCAGGCGGCAGAGATCCAGCGGGAGGTCATCCGGCGGATCGAATCGCTGATCGAGGACATCTGGCGCCGCCGCCGGATCGGCAGCCAGATCCGTACGGACGAGCTGTGGCGCGTGGTGCGGGATACGCCGGGCGTACATGTGATCGACCGGATACTGACCGAGGGCGCATTCGACGAGGACGGCCGCGCACGGCTTGTCCCATTGGAGCATGATGCAGAATTCCCGTATGCAGTGGTGCGCAGCGGCGTGCACTATGTGCGGGTGCGATAGAAAAACAGATCAGGAAGGGAGGGTCGGCCTGTGCTGATCCCGCGCAAGCTGGATGACCAGCGTTTTGAAGATATCCTGCACGAGGCGGTCGGCCGCCTGCCGTGGCTGTGTCCGCAGTGGACGGATCATAACGCCCATGACCCGGGCATCACGATCCTGGAGCTGATGGCCTGGTATAAGGAAATGCAGCAGTACCAGATGGACCAGCTCACCCCCTCCCTCCGGCGGGGCCTGCTGGCGCTTGCCGGGGTGCGCCCGGCGCTGCCGCAGCCGGCAGTCTGCGCGCTGGAGACAGACACTGCGCAGGAGCGGCCCGCACTCAGCCGGCTGACCAGCCGGCAGGAGGTATGCTTCGAGCTGCTTGAGCCGGTCGTCCAGCGCCGCACGGTGCTTGAGCGCGTGCAGATCGAGCAGGAGGACAGTCGCACAGATGTGACCGACCTGCTGGCAGGACGCATGGAACTCAGGCCCTTTGTATTCAGCGGACAGCGCGGCAGCGTGCTGCGGCTGGGCTTTTCCGGTGAGCCGGGGCAGGAGCTGCGGCTGTGGTTCGATATCACGCCGCCGATGGGGGCGGAGCGCAACCCGTTTGCCCCGGATCAGGATCCGCCGCGGGAAATTGCGTGGACTTTTGAAGGGTCAGCGTCGGTACAGCCGCTGTCCGATGAAACCTATGCGTTCAGCCGGAGCGGCTATGTGCGCCTTGCCGCGCCGGAGGACTGGCCCGCGGATGCGGATGGACTGCGCTGGCTGCGGCTGGCGCTCGCGCGTGCGGGCTGCGAGGAGCAGCCGCGGCTGTGCGGCGTCTCCGACCGACGGTACCAGGCGGCGCAGCAGCAGACCCGCGCCCGCAGCCACTGGTTCACCGTAGAGGCCGGGGCCGGGCAGCGTGTTGCGCTCGAGGATGCGCTTGCCCGCACGGCGGAGCTCGCGGTGTTCCGGCGCACGGCGCAGGGCTGGGAACAGCTCGCGCAGTATCAGGAGGAAATCAGCGGGCAGGCGCGCGCCCTGGTGCTGGACGCGCAGGGCGTAGCTGCGGACGGCGAAGCCAATATACTGGTGGTCTGCCTGGACCCGGTCAGGGTGCATGACCTGCTGTTTGATACAATGGGCCGGCCGGGGGAGGAGCTGTACCTCAACTTGGACGGGCAGACCGTGCTCCCGCAGCACTTCCGCCTGCTCTGCCAGACACTCGAACCGGACGGCGCGGTCCGCCCGGCAGTGTGGCACTGTGTGGACGATCTGTATGCCTGCGGTCCGCGCGACCGGGTGTTTGCCTACGACCCGGTGCGGGAGACGATCTCCTTCGGCAACGGGCAGTATGGTGCGATGGTTGTGCCGGGCAAGGGTTCTGTGCTGGTGATGGATTTGGTGGTGTCCCAGTGCAGCATGGGTAACATCCCGGCAGATGTCGGCCTGTATTTCGAGGACGGCGGGCAACCGGCCGGCAATACCGCCGCCTGCGGCGGGCAGGACGGCGAGTCCCTTGCAGAGGCGGGGCAGCGGCTGCTGCGGCAGCTGCGCCACACGGGCAAGTGCCTCTCCGCTGCCGATTATGAGGAACAGGCGCGGCGGACGCCCGGCCTGCGTGTTGCGGCGGCGAAAGCCCTGCCGGACTATGACCCGCAGGCGCCGGTAGGCGCGCGCGGTCGCGCGATGGTGACCGTGGTGGTGCTCCCGGCTTCAGAGGAAAAACGGCCTGCGCCGGATGCGCGCTTTCTGGCGGCGGTATCCCGCCAGCTGGAACGGCACCGGACGATCGGCGTGCGCACGCAGGTGATCGGCCCGCGGTATGTGGACGTTGATATAGCGGTGCAGGTGCGCACCAACGGGACGCTGGAGGGACAGACGGTTGTATCTGCCCTGGAAGCGTGCCTGTCGGTCGAGCGGGCCGATATCGGTGCACCGGTGCGCCGGAACGATATTCTGGCGCTGCTGCAAAAGCTGCCCGGTGTGCTGGAAGTACAGCGGCTGGAGCTGCGCGGCGCGGGGCAGAATGTGTACCAGACTGCGGCGGGCGACATCCGCGTGCCGCCGGATGCGGTTGCCGTTCTGCGGCGCGCGGATGTGGAGCTGGTCCGCATATAGCGGCCGCCAAGATCCCGTAAAGGAGGGAAAACGTGAGCGCGATTCAGGATTTCATGACATTATGCTGCCGTGAGCAGTGGCGGAACGGGCTGTTCCACCATGTTTCATGCGAGGGCGATGTACTGGCGCTGCAGCCGCAGCACCATACCGGAGCGTTCTGCCTGCCGCCCGTGGACAGCGGGGAGAAGGGTTTTGCGTGGAGCAGGCTGATCGTGGACGCTGAGCTGCCGCAGGACAGCGGGCTGCGCATTTATACCCGCTGCGCGGACGAGCCGGACTGGAAGGCATGGGAGGAGCTGCGGGCAGCCTTTGCCGCGCAGGAGGAGGAAAATCCCCTGCCGCTGCTGCGCCGCTGCTACGGAACGCCTGAGCCGTCCGGCACGGACTGCTGGCTTTCCGGAACCGGCCGCTACCTTTGGGTCGCGTTTGAGCTGACGGCAACCGGGGCGTGCATGCCTTCCGTCACAGCGCTGCACCTGCGCATGGGCGGCGACCACATGCTCGACTATCTGCCGTCGATCTACCGGGGAGACGATTTCACCCGGCGCTATCTTTCCATTTACAACAGCATGTTTCAGGATATGGAGGATGCGGTGGAGGCCCTGCCGCGGCAGCTGGACGCGGCAAGCGCATCGGATGAAATGCTGGGCTGCCTGGCGCAGTGGGTGTGCATCGAGCCGGGGGAAAAGGATGTGCGTGCGCGTATCCGTACCGCGCTCGGTGACTTTGAATCCATGTATACCGTGGAAGGGGTCAAGCGCAGTGTATACCGCCTGACCGGACGGATGCCGCTGATTATAGAACACTTTTCGGTAGACCCCAACCGGGCGGACTGCCGGAACCCTGTGCTGTACCGCAAGCTGTACGGCGATAACCCCTACCGCTTTTTCATCCTGCTGGATGAGAATGCCTTTGCCAGCCGCGACCGGATGGAATGGTTCCTGACGCGGATGCAGGACCTGATCCCGGCGGGAACAGAGCTGGAATTGGTAATGCTCAAGCAATGCGTGCAGCTGGACTGGCACACCTATTTGGGCGTGAACTCACGCGTGGGCAGCTATATCCCTGCGGTGATCGACGAAAACGTCACGATTCATTATGATACAACGATCGGAGGAGCCACAACATGAGCAATGCTGATTTTTTCCCCATGGAGCGGAACCGGTATTTTTACGGAAAGCTGCTGACCGTGCGCGATTTTGAGATCGAGCAGCACTATAACCGCAGCAAAACCCAGCTGTTCAACCGGCTGCGCTTTGGCGCGGGCGTGGTGTGCGGCCTTGGCGTTGCGGCGAGCGACGATACGACCCTGCTGATCGAAAGCGGCATGGCGCTGGATTACCAGGGACGCATGATCGTGCTTGAGGAACCCATGCTGCGCAAGCTGCAGATGATCGAGGGACAGGAAGAGCTGCTCGGGCAGAGCACCGGCTACCTCTGTATGACCTATGACGAGACCGATATCGAGCCGGTCAATGCGGTGGGCGCAGATACAGGCGAGAGCCGGCAGTTCAATATGACGCGCGAGGGCTGCCGCGTGTACCTGACCGCCCAGCCGCCCGAATACCAGGGCCTGCTGGAGGCCTCCGGGCGCGAGAATGTGACCGTGCTGTATGCCTCGAACGAGCTGACGCTCGTGCTGTCCGTGCCGTCCAATGTATGCAGCGGACAGGAATTTGAGGTACAGATGCTGGTGGTCAAAAACGAAAAGACGCCGCCTGTCCACTTCCGTCTGGACGGCGAGAGCGCATTTGTAGAAAGCGAAAACGGCCGCGTGTGCATGGAGTTCAGTGAAAGCCCGGAGGAAAAGCGCCGCGTCTATACGGCGGTGTTTACGCTCCGCGCACGCCAGCTGCGCGATGTGGACAGCCAGCTGTTCCCCTCCGGCGGCGAGCTTGACCTGGAACTGGGCAGCCACCGGTATAAGAACTACATAGAGGTCGAGGCCAAGGTGCACCTGTGCAGCGATCAGGCGGATATGGATGCGCGCGTGCGCACGGCGGACAATCTGGACCGCCGCCTGCTCGGCCGCGACATCCCGATCTATCTGGCAAAGCTTGAGCTGATCAACTCATCGGGCGGCGTGTTCCTGAGCGGCGTGACCAATCTGCCGTTCGGACAGGCGCTCGGCCGCCAGGCCGGGCAGGCCATCGGGGGTGGCGGGCCGCAGTCGGTCACGACCTCGGTGCGCAGTCTGGAGTACTGGCAGAAGCCAGACGTCAAAGCGGTCTATCAGGCGGCGACCGGGGCGCTCCATTTCGATTTCGGCATCCCGTCCCCGGAACAGTATGATTATGCGGTCGCACACGGCACGGTGGACCTGACCCTGCCGGGCGGCATCCGCGTCAACAGCCGCGTCTACTCGGACGAGATCGCGCACGGGCTGGGGCCCGGTGCGGTGGATATCCGCCTGAGCGTGGAATTCGAGGACAGGGCAAACGAGGGCGAGACAGCGCTGCTGTACGGCAACAGCGAGGTGTTCAAGGGCAAGAATGCGCCGGGGACGCCGCCCTGGGCGGAAGCCGCTGCGCTGGTCTATCCGGAGCGCGGCACCATGCGCATCGGCCTGTGGCTGCATGACAGCGTGGACGGCAACCGCCTGACCGTGCATTATTTCGCGCAGAAGCCCGAGCGGGACACCAGCCGCATTCTGGCGCAGCGCAAGGTGAGCATCAGCGTCACGCCGGAGTTTTCGCGTGTCAGCTGCCGCGGCACGCTGCGCTTTGAAGCCGATGTGGTCGGCAGCGAGGATAAGAGCGTGCGCTGGCAGGTGCGTGAGGAGAACGGCGGCGTGATCGACCGCAACGGCATCTATCAGGCGCCCGAGCTGGCAGGTACCTATGAGATCATCGCTACCGCGGGCGTGGATGAGACGGTGACGGCAAGCGCGTTCGTCATTGTGGAGTAAAGGAAAAAGACGGGAAAGGAGGGGCGCATGGAAACAGTAATGGTACGCGGGCGGTATAAGATCGTTCGCGTGTTGGAGGCGGGAAACGATTATGCCTTTGCGGAGGCCGTGGATATCACGGAGCGTGAAACCCCTGTGCGCCTGCTCAATATCTATGAGGGGACATGGCTGCCCATCTATGCGCGGATCT
The DNA here is from genome assembly GCA_019114345.1 of Candidatus Agathobaculum pullistercoris. Lineage (GTDB taxonomy): Bacteria > Bacillota > Clostridia > Oscillospirales > Butyricicoccaceae > Agathobaculum > Agathobaculum pullistercoris. The sequence continues at coordinate 58,086 of DXFS01000019.1, forward strand.
TCTCCGAGATAAGGGATTGCCCGGCCTTCTGCGAGGCGTTCCTGGCGGAGGAGAGCCTGGCTGCGGTGTTCCTGCCCTGCGGCGGCGTGCCGATTGACCGCGTGTTTTACCGCGGCGCCGACTGGCCGTGGCGCGACCGGCTGGAATTTACCGAGCAGCTGCTGCATCAGGCGCTGGCCATGGCAAACCTGCCGCCGGCGGTCAGCTGCGCGGCGCTGCTGGCAGATAATGTGCGGGTGGATGTAGACGAAAAGCGCATTTCGCTGCGGTTCCGCATCCGTCCAATGGAGGATATGAACGCGCGCGAGCTGGCGCTGCTCGCCTCCGACCATGCGCGCAAGATCCTGGCGCCCCGGTTCCGGCAGGGGGATGCGGAATATGCATTCTGCCGTCGGCTGGAGCGGGGGGAGTTCCTGTCCATCGTCCTGCTGTACGCGGGCTGGCACAGGGCGATGGAGGAGATCAGGGCGGAATACGAAGCGCTCGACCGGAAAAATGCGTTCAAGCGCTGGTTTACATTCCTGTGGAAAAATGTGAAGAGGTTCTTCAGAAAAAACCGGAGGTAAGGCTGTGGGTGCGGCACGAAACAAGATATCATTTATAATTATCGGCGTATTGGCCGCGTTTGTGCTGGCGCTGTTTTTTCAGCCGCTCGCGGCGGACTGTGTGTCCGTTCTGGCGAACGGCTGGGGGACAAGGCGGTACCTTGCTGCGGCGGCAGGCGGTGAGTCGGTCGCGGCGGTCAGCCGCGAGGACGAGGCCTTCCGCGTGACGACGGGCACGCTGGACGGCAGGCGCACGGACGAGTGGACGGTGCATTTGCCGGTTTCGGCAGAAACATGTACGGTCGCCGGGCTGTATCCGGCGGCAGACGGGGCGGTGTGGCTCGGCGTTTATGAGCCGGCGGACAGCGCGTCGGAAAACCTGACGGTTTACCGCATACCGGCTGACGGGGAGACAGAACGCCTGCTCGTGTACCCCTGCTCCGGTGAAACGGCTGCAGAGCGCAGGCAGGGGACGTTCCTGTCCAGCTTCAGCGAGCAGGACGGCGAGGTCCGGTTTGCGCTGGTAGACGACGGCACGGCGCAGGTATACCGCTACGGCGGCGCGGGAAGCGGGCTGCAGCAGGGCGAAATACAGCCTGCCTATGATGCGTCCACGGCAGCCGTGCTGGCGGATGGGAGCATCGCGCTCGGCGGCACGGAGTGGCTGGAGCTGGATGGGAGAAGCGTGGACTTTTCCCTGGACAACTGCATAGTGACGAATTTGACACAGGTTGGCGCGGGTCTTTTTTACATAGACGGTGCCAGCCTAAAGGTGTTTTATTGCGACCTGACCGGGACCGAGTGCGCAGAGGTGTTTGACCTGGGGCGCAGCACGGCGCTGGACGGGCTGAACAGCCTGTCGATCGGCCGGGACGGCAGCGTACTGCTGCTGCGCGACGGGCATACGCTGGAACTGGTGACAGAAAGCCGCACGGTTTCGCTGAACAGCGTGCTGTACCGCTCCGGGGCAGCCGGTATTGCGATCCTGGCTGGCCTGCTGATCGGCTGGCTGCTGGTGACCGCGCTTATCTGGTATCTGCTGTGCGGACGGCGGCGCAGCTATCTGCCGCTGGCGGTCGGCGCAGGCGGCAAGCTGGCTGTGTGCGCGCTGGTGATCGGCGCGCTGGTGAGCGGGCTTGTGGTCAGGCCGATGGTGCGCAGCAACATGGCGCGCGAGGTGGAAAACGTGCTGGCAGGCGCTGCCGTACTGGCGGCGGACAGCGGCGTATCGGCCGAAGAACTGCCTGCGCAGATCGTGGACAGCCTAACGGCGCTGTCCTCAGGCGATTATGCAGCGGTGACAGCTGCGGTTTATGAACAGAGCGGTGACGGCTGGCTGGTACGCGGCGACAGCGGCACGCTGCCGGCAGGGAGCCGGGCGGCGCTTTCGCCGGGCTTTTCCGAAACGCTTGCACAGCAGGCGGTGCAGGACGGCAGTGCCTTTTCGCAGGAAGGGAACACCTTCCGGCTCTGCCTGTACCGCGACGGGCAGGTGCTTTATGTGATGGTTGCGGACGGCGCGCTGGGCGCGCGTCTGGACGCCGGTATTTCGCGCAGCGTGTCCGGCCTGTGGGCGGGCATCGCGCTGCTTTGGGCGGCGGCGGTGATCACGTTGCTGCTGGTTGGACGCAACCTCGGGCGCGTCGGCCGTGCGATGGAGCAGCTGTCCGGCGGGGATATGGAGACGCGGCTCGCCCTGTCCACAGGGGATGAGGTAGAGGCGCTGGCCACATCGTTCAACAGTATGGCACGCGCCATGCAGCGGCAGGAGGACAACCTCGCCGGGCTGATCCGTGCCTATCTGCGGTTCGTGCCCGAGCGCGTGCTGGCGCTGCTGGGGAAGGAATCCGTCCTCGATGTCGACAAACGGACGTTTGCCGCGCGGCGCATGTCTGCGATGATGGTATGGTTCGAGTTCCCGGAACGGGTGTATGACAACTCCACGCGCGCCCTGTTTGAAAGCATCAATGAAGTGATCGAGCGGACTGCTGCGATCGTAGCGCGCAAGGGCGGCACGGTGTTCAACTTTGCCTATAACGGCTATGACGTTGTACTGGACGGCGGGGAGGCCGAGGCGGTCAGCACGGCGGTAGCCGTACAGCAGGAGGTGCTCTCGCTCAACGAGCAGCGCGCGATCGACGGCCTGCCGACGGTCACGCTCCGCATTGCGCTGGATGTTGGCGAAGTGATGATCGGCATTGTCGGCGACGAGAACCAGATGGAACCAGCCACGATTTCATCGAGCTTTACGACGGCGCGCCACCTGATCGGCCTGGCAGGGAGGCTCGAGGCCGGTATCCTGTGCACCGAGAATGTGATCGCGGGTGCAGCGGGCTACGGAAGCCGCTATATGGGCAAGACCCGGCAGGGAGACGACATGCTTCGCGTTTATGAGATATTCGACGGGGATCCGTACGGCATACGCCGGGGCAAGGAGACATCCGGCCGGCAGTTCTCGCAGGGCGTATTCGCGCTGTACAGCCACGATTTTGCGGCAGCCAAGCGGATCTTCCTCGAGTTGGTGCACGACCATCCGGGCGACGGCGGAGCGCGGTATTACCTGTATCTGGCCGACCGGCTTGCGGGACAGCCGGATCAGGAAGTCAGCCTGGAAGATTGAGGGCGGACAGGAGGCCTGCATAAATGGGATTGACACAGCTTGATATCATCCGGAAACAGATCGAGTCCGCTGCGAAAAACCGCGCCGCGGGCGAGGCGGCAAAGCTGCGGCGGAAAACCAGCCTGATCGGGGAGATCAGCCGGTTGACCGGCAAGGCAAACCGAACGATTGACCAGGCGGGGCGCGAAGCGGTGCGCTGGCGCGCAGGCCGCCGGCCGGATGTTCTGGAAGATGAGACGGAATGGGATGAGCCGGATGAAGGCGCGGAGGCACCGCACATCTGTGCGGACGGCTATGTGCGCCGCTCGCCCGAGCAGCCGCTGTATACGCCGCCGGACTACCGGCGCAGGCTGCTGCGCCGGGCCGCGGGAATTGCAGTAGCCGTGCTGCTGGCGCTGGCTGTGCTGTGGCTGCTGGTCCATTATTCCGTTCTAAGCATTTGAGGCACATACCGCGTAAGCGGTCCATATATCTGGGGAGGAACACGTTTTGCTGAGCCATTTGCTGACACAACTGCTGCGGTCCTTCGGAATTTTTTTCCGTACGATCCGTGCGTTTTTTACCCGCCGGCTGGTGGGTCTGTGGGCGCGTCTCAAGCGGCTCACCAATTTTTCGCGCCAGGCCACAAAGGTGGCTGCGGATTCGCTGCAGTCCGCGGCGGCAATCGCAAAAAAGCCGACCTCGCGCGGCGATTACGTGGAAACCGGGCGATTGTTCATCTCCAAAAAGTTTTTGCTCACGATTGCGGTCGGCATTATCGTGCTGGCGCTGCTGGCATATTTTGTGGCATGGCCGTTTATCCTGAGCCATTTCTTCACCGCGCATTTTTATGTGGAGGATTCCCGTATTGATAACTGGACCGGGCGCGTGGTTGTTTATTCGGATGAGGCAAAAACCATCCCGCTCTACGAGGGCAGGCTGGAGGACGGCCTGCTGCAGGGTCAGGGAAAGGAATACGATGAAACCGGGCTGCTCACCTATGAGGGGGCATTTGTAGACGGCCAGCGGGAAGGAAAGGGTACTGCCTATGAGGCGGGGATCCTTTTGTACGAAGGCGACTTTGCCGCCGGGGTTTATGAGGGGCAGGGTACGCTGTATCAGGACGGTGTGCTGCTGTACGAAGGCAGCTTTTCCGGCGGTGTGCAGTCCGGTGAGGGCACGGAGTATTACGGAAGCGGCAGCGTGCGCTACAAGGGAGCGTTCGCAGACGGCCTGTATGAGGGCCAGGGAACGGAATACGACGAGCAGGGCGCCAAAGTGTATGAAGGCAGCTTTTCGCAGGGGCTTTACAGCGGCGAAGGCAGCCTGTATCCGGCGGAAAACGAACGGATCGACGCGACTTTTGCAGAGGGCGAACCGGATGGGGCGATCCAGTGGTATAAGTCGGACAAGCTGTATTATGACGGCGAGGCAGACGGCATTACGCCTTCGGGCTTCGGCACCCTGTATACCCAGAGCGGCAAGACTGCCTATGTGGGGCAGATGGCGAACGGCACGGTCGACGGCACCTGGCTGGTGACGCTGACCGCAGATGAGTTCCGCGAGGCGCTTGGGGAAAGCAGCACCATTGACTATGACGATGTGAACGGCGGCTTTGTGATTTACTCACCATCCATCGGCCTGTCCGCGCTGTGCAGCTATCAGACGGCGGACAGTGATCCGGCGGTACATACGGTCTATCTGTCTGCGCCGCGCGAATCCCGTTTTGCGCTGCTGCCGGGACAGGATGGGGTGTCGCTGACAGACTGGCCGAACCCCACTGTGAGCACACGGAGATACAGCGAGACCGACGGCGTGAACCTGGACTCCGGCACATATTCCAGCGAGGTATATGAGCTGGACGGCTGCCGCGCCGAGGTGCTGCGTAAAAATGATGAAGCGGTTCTGCTCAGCTGGGCGCTGACCAGCGCCATGCCGGACTCGGATGTAACGAGCACCTCGCAGGAGGCGCAGGCGGCCGAGGAAGAGCAGAAACAACTGGAGGAATTCCTGGAATCCCTCAGCAATATGTCCGGCACAGGAGCAACACAGACCACATCGGAAAATCCCTATTACGGGCAAACCGCAGTGTCAGATGCGCTGGCCGGCTGTATGAACACGCAGGAGGCGGAGGCAGCGGTCGATGCACTGCTGACCTATTGGGAGAATGCAGAGAGACGGCTTGCACTGGAGAACAATCTAACGCGCACGCAGGAACTGCTGCGCGATGCGCAGCGTGCCGAGGCAAGCGGCACGGGCAGCGCGGATGCGGTGGCTGAGCTGGAGGCCCAGCAGAATACGCTGAACAGCCAGATCAACAGCTGCATTGTTGAAATGTCCAAGGCTTCCATGGAGGCTGCAGATGCCGGCGTGAGCGATCCGTCCCTGTATGCATTAAACGAACTCTCTGTTCTGTTTAATCCGATGACGCTGGATACGGATGATCTGGCGTTGGTTGCGACGGCCTATGCGCAGGCGCTCGCAGGGGAAAGCGGGACGCAGACCGGCACGGGCGATGCAGCATCCGGCGATGAAACCGAGGCGGAATCGTCCGTGGACGGGGAGGCGATCCGGCTGTCCCTGCAGACCTCGCTGGCCGACCTTGCTGCTGCATATAACGAAGTGCAGAGCGCGATTACTGCGTATGAGCAGGCGGCAGATGCCGCATCGTCTGCAGCCGGGGCGTATTCGATGGGCACCGGAACGAAGGCGGACTGGTATGATGCCCTGTCCGCGCGCACGGACAGCCAGGTTTCCATCTATGCTGCGCTGCGCGCATTTACCAGCCAGGTCAACGCGCTTAACAGCATGACCGGCGGCTGGGTATCGCGCACGCAGGGGTGGATGACAGATGCGCTGCTGCCGCTTTACAACACGGCCGCGCAATAAGGGAAAGGAAGTGAATGGGCTTGGCTGATTACACCGCCATTGTCGAGGCAGGCAACGCAGTGGTAGACCTGCTGCGCGACAACCTGACCCCTGAGCCGCTGGGCAACCGCGAACTGATCGCGCTGTGCTCCCCGCATGAGAGCGAAAACAACCAGCTGACGCTGTATCTGTATCACATCGAGGAAGAAAACCAGAACATGACAAGCGGTTACTACCAGCTGGACCAGACGACCCAGCGCCGCGCAGCAGCGCAGTTTACGCTGCGCTATCTGGTGACCGCACATTCCAAGGCGCCGGTGCAGCTCCGGCAGGCTGACCAGCACCGCATTGTCGGCGCGGCAATCCAGACCCTGCGCGACAATCCGGTCATGCCACAGCAGTACCTTGCGGGTTCGCTTGCGGAGGAGCATGCGCAGCTGCATCTGGCGGTGGAAAAGGTGCCGCTCGAGCAGCTGCTCAAGATCTGGAACAACACGTCAAAGGAATATAAGCTGTCCTTTGTGCTGATGGTCACCGGCGTGACGATTGCCTCCAAGCGGAAGCGTCAGGTCACGCGCATCACAGACTTCGAGGTCTCGGTCAATCCGGAGACACACGAGAGCCTGGTGCAGCGCAGCGTCAGCGCCGTGCTGCGGCTGCGGGACGGCTTCCTGGGCACGCCGATCGAAAACGGCGGCGCGCTGTTCCGTATCGACGGGATTCCCAGCCAGCCGCAGGCCAAGCCGGGCGGGTACCGGGTTTGGACCGGCCTCGCGGAAGGACGGCACACCCTGTCGGTCAGCATGCGCGGTTTCCAGACCGAGGAACTCATCGTGGATATCCGGCCCGGTCAGGTGTGGGAAGGCAGCGCCGACCTCAAGCCCGGGCTGGGCTATCCGTTTGGAAAGGATGCGGTCACCGTGCGCCTGACCGTGACGCGCGGCGGGCAGCCGTTGGCGGACCAGCCGGTATGGCTGGCCGTGGCTGACCCTGCACCGCTCAAGCTTGCGCAGGATAAGGCGGAAAAGGGTGCGCAGACGCTGCGCCTGTTCTGCAGGGGAGAGGCGAGCGCGCTGCCCGTGCCGGGCGTATTCCTGCTGGAGGAAGGGAAAGCGCCCGAGCTGGTGACACTGCAAGCGGTTGAAGGAGAGGACGGCCGGCTCGCCGTGCCGCTGGCGCATGCGCACGCGCGCGGCAAGGCACTCCTGCCTGCACAGCAGTACCGGACGGACGGGCAGGGCCGCATCAGCGTGATGCTGCGCGAGGCGGTAAGGCTCGCCGTGTTCTGCAATGGCAGCATACAATATGCCGAACCCGGGACAGAAGGGGAGCAGACGATCACCCTTCGGTTTTGATAAGGAGAAAACACCATGGCAAATCCAGTAGTCAACACAGCGGTATGCACCTGTTCGTTCGGCACCCTGCCGATGGTGCTGCCCGTCACCTCACAGCAGACTGTCACAATGTGCGGCATGACGGCAGCGACCATTATGGATAACAAATGCACGACCTTTGGCATGTGTTCCTGCCCGGCAAACCCGGCAGTCGCCGCAGCGACCGCCGCAGCGATGGGCGTGCTCACCCCAAGCGCCTGCATCCCGGTGACCCCGGCGCCGTGGGCGCCCGGCGTGCCGACCGTGACGGTCTGCGGCAAGCTGCTGCTCAATAACACCAGCAAGCTGATGTGCCAGTACGGCGGCGTGATCCAGGTGAGCATGACGCCGGCGATGACGATCAAAACGCCGTAAAAGAGGAGGGGACGCAATGCGGGCGGAGGAGATCCGGCCGGTCGATCTGACGACCGGCGCAGGCTATGACAGCCAGTGGGCGCTGATGCGCGACCTGTTCGTCTGGCTCGACCTGCGGCTGTACTATTTCTATGCGCACCATCAATGGCTCGGCCCGTCGAGCGAGATGAAAAATATGCTCGGGCTGGTCGTGACGCGCGAGGAATTTGAGCACCAGCTGGCCAAATCCGCCCAGATGGGGCTGGAGGAGGAGCTGGAACCGGAGGAAAGCGCCCAGCTTGGGGAGGCGCAGGCGGCGATTGCCCTGCGGCTGGGACGCACGGGCGATGCGGATATCCCGGTGCTGCACCTGTTCCAGCGATGCGGGCTGGATGCGTTCGAGCAGAACTGCGTCATACTTGCGTATGCGGCGGTGCTCGACCGCAAGTATGAAAAGCTGCTCGCCTACCTGCAGGACGACATGACCCGCAAAAGCCCGGGCACTGCGCTGGCGGTACAGCTGTTTATGCCGAAGGGCGGCAATATGGAGCAGTATCTGGCACGGTTCACCCGTCAGGGACGGTTTTCCCGCCTGTTTGAGCGCGAAGCGCTTGCACGGGGCGAGCTCGTGCTGCACCCGCTGACGCTGGAATACCTTTCGGGCGGGACGATCGCAGACCGCCAGGGGATGACGGTTTTTGACGGCGCAGTGCGCCGTCCGGACGGCCCGCTCATCGTGCAGGGGGACGCCGCGCGGCGGCTGGACCGCATGATGGAGGAGCAGCTGCCCTGTGTGCTCTGCCTGTCCGGCGGGGCGGGCAGCGGCAAACGCTTCCAGATCGAGCACCTGCTTGCACGGCAGAAAAAGCGCGGCATATTCGCCGATCTGGAAGGGGAGGGCTGGCGCGAGCGCGCCGGGCAGGCGGCGCTTGCAGCCTGCCTGCTGGACGCCTACTTGTGCTTTTACCATCTGGACAGGGAAAATGAAGCGGGCGATCGGATCGCCGCGCCGCAGCAGATGGTGGATGTGCTCTGCGGCATGGAAACCGGAAAAGACCGGTTATTCCTGCTTTCCCGCCTGCCGGTGCGGGCGCGGGTGCAGCAGCTGACTGTGGATTTGGAACTGCCGCCGCTCACGGAAAGCGAGCGGCTTGAGCTGTTCCGAACCCATCTGCGGGGCAGCCGTCTCGCCCCCGATGTGACAGCCGAAGAGCTGGCGGCGAAATTCCATTTTTCGCCGCAGCAGATCCGGCAGGCCTGCCGGCAGGCGGCGGGCATGGCAGAGCTGGACGGGAACGATATGCTGGACGGCGTGCAGCTGCATGCCGCCTGCTACCGGCAGGTGGTGCACAAGCTGGGCGACCTGGCGCACCGCGTACCGGCGGCGTACACCTGGGACGACGTGGTGATGCCCGCCGCGCAGAAGCGGCTGATGCAGCAGGCCTGCGGGCATATCCGGTACCAGTACCGCGTGTATCATCAGTGGGGATTTGAAAAAAAGGTCGCCTATGGCCGCGGCCTGTCCATCCTGTTCGCGGGCGCGCCCGGCACGGGCAAAACCATGTGTGCGCAGGTGATCGCGCGCCAGCTCAACATGGAGATGTATAAGATCAATATTTCGCAGATCGTCAGCAAATACATCGGCGAGACCGAGAAAAACCTGCAGGCGGTGTTTGCGGAGGCGAAAAACTCCAATTGCATTCTGTTTTTTGACGAATGTGACGCGCTGTTCGGCAAGCGCAGCGAGGTAAAGGATTCGCACGACCGCAATGCAAACGTCGAGGTCGCGTATCTGCTGCAGCAGATCGAGGAATACGACGGGGTGTGCATCCTGGCGACCAACCTGATCGGCAATATCGATGAGGCGTTCATGCGGCGCATCACCTATGTGGTGCATTTCCCGTTCCCGGACCGCCGCATGCGCGAGGATATTTACCGGCGCATGATACCGCCCGCCGCCCCGCTGGCTGAGGATATCGACTGGGGCTTCCTGGCGGAGAAGTTCGAGCTGTCCGGCGGACATATCAAAAATATCGTGCTGTCGGCCGCATTCATGGCGGCAGGCGAAAACAGCCCGATCGGCATGCGGCACCTGCTGCGCGCCGCGGTGGGCGAAATGAAGAAAAATGAGATCGTTGTCGTGCGGGAGGAGCTCCGGGAGTATGCCGACCTGCTGGAGGACGAGGGGGAATAGGCCCCTGACGGAGAGGATGCAAGATGAAAAAGCAACAACGCAATACACTGGCCGGCAGGCTGGCGCCGCGGTGCGTGCTGTCGGTCCTGGCGCTGACGGCGGTGGATATCCTGCTGGCGGCTGCCCTGCGGCCGGCCGACGGGATGATCGCCGTATGCATTGGAATGGTGGCTGCGGGAGCTGCGCTGGCAGCGTGGTGGCTGCACCTGCTCCGGGGCGGGGAGGACGGCGGGCTGGACAGTTTGCGCGCGGCGGTCGAGCGCTGTGCTGCGGATGAGGCGGACAGACTCCCGTCTGAACTGACCGGACGCACCGATGAGATCGGCGCGCTGGCACAGGCTGTCCAGCGCCTTGCGGAACGGGAGGACGGACGGCTGGAGCAGGCCTGCCTTTCCGCCGCACGGGAGGCGGAAGAGCGCGCGAGGCGCGGCATGGCGGAGGAGATTTGCCGGTCTGCGCTGCCGCAGGTGCTGCCGGATATCCCCAGCCGCGCGAACTTTGAGGTAAACGGGCTGATCGAACAGGGTACAGGCAGGGACAGCCGGTTCTACGATTATTTCTTTATCGACCCCGGCCTGCTGTGTATCGTGCTGGGGCAGACGCCGGGCGGCGGCGTGGCGGAGGCGCTGTTCATGGTCATCGCACAGACGACCATCCGCAGCCGGCTGCGTCAGGGCCGGTCACTCGAAGAGACGATGGCGGATGTGAACACCCAGCTTTACGATCTGGGAAATCAGTTCAGCCTGAATGCGCTGGTTGCAACGCTCGGCACGGCGGACGGCCGGTTCACCTATGTCAACGCAGGGCAGCAGCAGCCGCTGCTCATGCGCAATGAGGACCGCTATGAATGGCTGGAATCGCCGGTCTATGCGCCGCTGGGCATGAATGAGAATGTATCCTACCGCTCGCAGGAGCTGCGCTTTAAGCAGGGTGACCGGATTTTCCTGCATACGGCGGGGCTGGCGAACCTGCAGGACCGGGACGGCGAGGCCTATGGCGGGCAGCAGCTGCGCGCGGACCTGAACACCAGCCGCAGCAAAAACCTGGATGGCGGGGAGCTGCTGCGCTTTGTTGCCGATAAGGCGCTGGTGCACTGCGGCTCCAGCACGGAAAACGGTGGCTTTGCCATGCTCACGCTGCTGTTCTGCAAGGGCGATAAGGAACTGGCCCACTGCGATGTGCCCGCGCGGCCGGAGTATGCATCTGAGGTGACGGAGTTCCTCAAAAAGCAGTTCGAGGACAACGGCATCGACAAGCGCCACTATGCGCGCGAAGCGGTCGTGGTGGATGAAGTGTTTGCGCTCTGCTGCCGCAAGGCGGAGCCGGACAGCCATGTGATGGTGGAGTGCGGCGTTGCGCCGGACGCCCAGATGGTGAACATCCGGGTGACCGCCGTGCTGGGCGGCGTGGACCCGATGGAAAGCACGGATGCTGATCCGACGGAAAACGCGGTCAGCTTTATCCGGGACAACGCAGATTACATCACTTTCAAACCGGGAGAGGAGCGGGACACGATCACGATCGTGTGCTTCCTGAGCTGAACAGATTATGCTGTGCGCCGCATTATGCGGCGCATATTTTTTGCTGCAGGCTGTGCGTCCGGATTTACAATAAAGATCCTTTCGTGCTATAATAGAGCAAAGCACAGCGCGCCGCGCTGCGCCAACGGACAAAAAAGGAGTGACCGCGCTATGGAAAAGCAGATGTTTGGCAATGCACAGATCCTGTCCTGGCTGCAGTATTTTTCGGATAATACCCAGGTCGATCTGGAAAAGGTCAAAATTTTGGATATCACCCGCAAGAACAAGAACCTGATCCCGACCGTGGAATCCCATGATGCGGTGCTCGTTTTCACCGAGGCCGGTCATGCGGATATTTTCTATCGCATGTGGGGCGCGGGTTTGGGCGAGTGTGATGTGTGGTACAACAACGGCTCGGAACCCTCCGGACCCATGCTGCACGACAAGGTGCGCGATATGATCAACCGCGGCATCAATGCGTCCGCTGCCATGCTTATCCTCAACCCGAACGCGCGTTCGACCTATAAGATCGGTATGCAGAATGCGAACTTTTCGCGCGGCTCGATCCATTACGTCGGCAGCGAGATCCGTGCGGTCATCTTAAACAAAATGCACATTGCGGCGGACGATACGGTGTGCATCGTCTCGGGCGAGTCGATCGCGGTCGAGTCTGCGATCATCGCGGGCGAGGGCACGGTCATTGCGGTGGAGTACAACCAGAACGACCGCCGCACGATGGAGGAAAACATCGAGCAGTTCGGCCTGAACAACATCGCGATCATCGACCATGTGGACGATGAGACCATGAAGGGGCTGCCGGTGCCGTCGCTGGCGTTCCTTGTCGCGTCCGCCAGCATGGAGCAGGAGATCGAATGCCTGCTGCGCCTCAACCCGCATATGGAATTTGTGATTTACACACTGGACTTCCGCTGCGCGGCTTCCATTCCGGAAATTTTCGCGCGCTATGGCATCGGTGAAACCGAGGTGATCCAGATCGCGGTCTCCCGCCTGACGGGCAAGCACACGTTTGCCGCAGAGCCCGCGCCGTGGCTGATTTCGGGTAAGGCGTAAATCAGGGAAAAGCATGGTCGGCTTTTGTGCGTGTCCGTACGGCAGAAACATTTGTTTTTGTGCGAAATGCCGATTGACAGCGTTTCTTCTCTTTACTATAATAAAGCTCAGAACAATCAAATCATCCAAAGATGATGAGGGAGACAGTAGGTTCCGAACCGAACGCCGCAGCGAGCCGGGGCATGGTGCAAGCCCGGCGCCAGTAGGCCGTTACCGAATATCACTCCGGAGTTGCAGCCCGAACCCTTTTTGAAAGTAGGTGCTGACGGTTTTTCCCCGTTACAGGAAGCGCGTATGTTGGTATGCAGTAACGGGTGGTAGAACGATAGCAAAACAAGGCTTTCGTCCCTTTACGGGGGACGGAAGCCTTTTCTTTTCATCCGGCATACAGAAACGGGCAAAGGATACGAACAAGGAGGAAACAGCATGAAAAACATGGTCGAGATCCGCTGGCACGGCCGCGGCGGGCAGGGCGCGAAAACCGCCTGTTTGCTGCTGGCGGACGCGGCGTTTGCGTCGGGCAAGTATGTGCAGGGCTTCCCGGAATACGGCCCCGAGCGCATGGGCGCGCCGATCACGGCGTACAACCGCATTTCGGACGAGCGGTGCACCATCCATTCCAACATCTATGAGCCGGATTACGTCGTCGTGGTCGACGAGACGCTGCTGCAGTCGGTCGACGTGACGCAGGGCTTAAACCCCAAGGGCGCGATCGTCATCAACACCCATAAGTCGCCCGACGAGGTGCGCCCGCTGCTGCGCGGCTACGCGGGCCGCGTGTACACGATCGATGCGCGCGCGATTTCCGAGCGCACGCTCGGCAAGTATTTCCCCAACACGCCCATGCTGGCCGCGATCGTCAAGGTCAGCGGCGTGCTCGACCCGTGGCGGTTCGTATCCGATATGGAGGCGTCCTTCAGGCATAAGTTCGCCACCAAGCCGCAGGTTATTGAGGGCAACATGGAGTGCCTGACCCAGTCTCTCAAGGAGGTGCGCGGATAATGGCTAAGTGCGCAAAGGATATTAACGAGCAGTCGCCCTGGCAGGACCTGACCCCGGGCGGCGAGATCTACGAGGGCGGTACCGCCCGCCTGACCATGACGGGTGAGTGGCGAGCCAACATCCCGGTTTGGGATGAGAGTAAGTGCAAGCAGTGCCTGCTGTGCGCCCCGTTCTGCCCGGACTCATCCATCCCGGTCAAGGACGGCAAGCGGGCGGACTTTGATTTTGACCACTGCAAGGGCTGCGGCATCTGCTGGAAGGTGTGCCCCTTCGGTGCGATCGACTTTGTGAAGGAGGAGAAGTGATGAGCATCCGAGAGCGGCTTTCGGGCAACGAAGCGGTTGCCTATGCCATGCGGCAAATCAATCCGGACGTGTTCGCGGCTTTCCCCATCACGCCCTCGACCGAGATCCCGCAGTATTTTGCGCAGTACGTTGCCAACGGCCAGGTGGATACCGAGTATGTGACGGTCGAGTCCGAGCACTCGTCCAT
>DXFS01000001.1 GCA_019114345.1 Candidatus Agathobaculum pullistercoris
GAGGTATCGCCCATGTTGCCGAATACCATGGACTGTACGTTAACCGCGGTGCCCCAGGAGTGCGGGATATCGTTCATGCGGCGGTAGGTGTTCGCACGCGGGTTGTCCCAGGAGCGGAATACCGCGCGGACAGCCTCCATCAGCTGCTTCTTGGGATCCTGCGGGAAGTCCTCGCCGAGGGACTTCTTGTAGTGATCCTTGAACAGGACGATCAGCTCGGACATATCGTCCGCGTCCAATTCGTTGTCCATCTTGACGCCCTTCTTCTCCTTGACCTGGTCAATGAAGGTCTCAAAGGTGGACTTGGGCAGCTCCATAACAACGTCCGAGAACATCTGGATGAAGCGGCGGTAGGAGTCACGCGCAAAGCGCGGGTTATTTGTCAGCTTCGCAACAGCTTCGCAGATTTCATCGTTCATGCCGAGGTTGAGGATGGTATCCATCATGCCAGGCATGGAAGCGCGCGCGCCCGAGCGCACGGATACGAGCAGGGGCTTTTCCGGGTCGCCCAGCGTTTTGCCGGTGACCTTTTCCAGTTTATCGAGGTACTCAAGGATCTGCTCCTGAATATCCGGATAGATCGTCTTGCCATCCTCATAATACCGGGTGCAGGCCTCGGTGGTGATGGTGAAGCCCTGCGGCACAGGCATGCCGAGCCCGGTCATTTCCGCCAGGTTCGCGCCCTTGCCGCCGAGCAGCTCACGCATCTTGCCGTTGCCCTCCGGGAACATGTAAACATACTTCTTCATTTGGGTCTTTTCCTCCATTTCGTTTGGTGCTTGCTCTCTTATTACACACTTCAATCACACAAAGGTATTATATCATGCGCACTGCTTTTTGTTCCATTGTGGTATTTCACCTATTTGCTGTCAGTATATTGTGCAACTTGACGAAAAATTATGCGCAGCGCGGATAAATGCACCATTTTTTTTGCATCTTTTTCTCATAATTTAATGTTTTTCAAACAAAAAATTGAGTAATCCAGTCATTCTTCTGTAAACTGCAGCTATTTTGTGAAATGATACTGATATGCCGGATTTTTTGCGTGTTGCGGCACTCCATGCACAATTCCTTGCACCCTTGGTAAGCCGGTATAAAAAACGACGGCGGCCCTGGGTAGGCCGCCGACGGTCACTGTCTGCATGCCGGACACAAATACGCCCAGCACTTGTTCTCCCTGATAAGTTGTTTCATAAAGCTGCACCGACAGGAGATAGCCTGCCGACGAAGTAAAGGCCCCCTCTGAGAACTGGTAAAATGTGTTCTCCCCCAAAGCCGCATAATACTCCAGCAGCAGCCTGTCGCTGTTCGTCATATCTGCCATGCGGTAGTAGAACTGTGTCGTGCCGCGATCGCGGGTAGTCGCAAACAGCGGTACACCGGTCACCGTGCCGAAGTCCGGTACCGGATACAGGTCGGTATAGCACCGGGAAGCATCCGGCATGTGGGTACTCGTATACTCCGATGGGCTGACCGCAGCGCTGCCGTCCATGCTGTCCACTTCCGAGATCGGAACCGAGAAGGAGGGCGACCCATTCGCCTGGCTGCTGACCGTGATGCCGACCAGCTCGCCGCGGCTGTTGACCAGCGCGCCGCCCGAGTTGCCGCTGATGACGGCGGCCGTGCTCTCAATCATCGGGAGCAGATAATCGCCGTTCGCAGGATCTGTTACTGTCCCTTCAGTGACCTTCGCATCACCGCCGCCCGGATAGCCGAGGGCGTAGACCTTATCGCCCGCCTGCACCTGCCCCGACGTTTCCAGATAAGGCATATTGCTGCCGATCACACGGATATAGGCGATATCCGCATCCGCGTTCAGGTCATATACCTTGACTTCGCGCTTGATCCCGTCCGACATCTCCGCCACCAGGCGGGATACGCCGTTGACAATATGGCCGCAGGTGACTGCATCGCCGTTTGCAGCGATCACTACGCCGCTGCCCATACCGAGCAGCTCGCCGCGCGCGTTATAGGAACTCAGCTTGAATACCGCAGGGAGGCAACGGTCGTATATCTCATCCGCGGTCAGCGCGGTCTGTGTTTCGGTTAAGGTAATGGATTGGCGAAGACTGGGATCTGCCATACGGGTGACGATGGCCGCTGCCTCACTGCGGCGGATGGTGCTGTCCGGCTGGAAGCTGCCGCTGCTGTCCGATCCGGTCAGCACGCCCGCGCGGTACAGCAAGTAGACCGCATCCGCATAGGACGCGCTCTCTGAAACGTCCGGGATTGCGCCGTCCGCAACCGTATTGATCGCGGTCAGGGCTTCAGACGGCAGCGCCGCCGCCAGCACGGAAGCGAACACCGCGCGCGTTGCCGGGCTGGTGTAGTCCGACCGGGCGGCAGACAGGATACCGTTTTGCAGAGCGTAGTCCACATAGGTCTGGTACCACGGACTGGATGAAGCAAAATCCGCACTTCCGGTGTGGTAAATGCTGTGCAGGCTTGCCGCCAGCTTGACCGCCTCGGCAACGGTCAGCGAACTGTCCGGCGCAAAGGTGGTGGCCGACTGGCCGTTGATCAGCCCATATTCATAGGCAGTACGGACATTCTGCGCATACCAGGCAGTTTCCGGCACATCCGTAAACTGGCCGGCGGTATATGTTGCCTGCGCGTTAAAGTTTTCATAGCCCGCAAACGCAGACGGCAGCATGCCGATCGCCAGCACGGCCGCCAGCAGCAGGCTGAGCACTCTTTTTTTCAATGGTTTTATCCTCCGGTTTCGGGTCAGGGTATTGGCAGGACAGCGCCGCTGTTTGGCGCTGTTTTCAGTATACACCCACCCGGTCATGAATTGGTGAATAAACAGTTACGTTTGGGTTTCAGCCCTGGTAGGCTGCGACAATCTCGCCAATGTACATAGCGTGGAAATCCCGGTTGGCGTAGTTTTTGTCGATCGTTTCCTGGTGCAGGATATCCTCCGGAGCGATCTCGCTCTTACAGCGCTTGCGGCAGACCAGGACAAGCTCTGCCTCCGCAAAGGTGGGCTGGCCGTCCACAAAGATAGGCGTCAGGCCGCTGTCGTGCATCTTATCCATATCGCGGCCGGACTTGGTGCCCAGCAGGTTGAGCGCATCGCGGTGTCCGTCCTTGAGGAAGGTCAGGGTGAAATACTCATTGCTGTCGACAAATTCCATGGTATAGCGGCTGTGGCGGATATAGCAGGTCGCCGAGGGCTTGCCCCAGATCACGCCCACGCCGCCCCAGCTGGCGGTCATGGTGTTCCAGCTGTTTGCGTTGCCGGCGGAGATCAGCATCCACTGTTTGCCGATCTTTTCAAACGGATTAAAGGATTGCTCTGCAATGTTGATCTTGGTAAAAGCCATGGTTTTTCCCTCCTGTGGAAATGATGGAGAATGAATAATGTAACATAGACATTGTGCACCGCTACATGTGAGCAGCGCACATTTCATAGAATCCGGGGCGCGGCACCTCGAATTTGATACAGGGGAGTGGTTTTGTGTGCCGAAAGCTGCACACAAAATCACTTCCGTAACGTATCCGCGCCATGCGGGATATGTCCCTTTTCGGTTGCAGGTACGTTTTCAATCGAGCGGATCATGCCTGCGCATCTTCATTTCCTGCCACTCCTCCTTGGAGATCAGGATCTGACGGGGCTTGGAGCCCTCGAACGGGCCGATGATGCCGCGCTCCTCGATCTGGTCGATGATGCGTGCGGCGCGCGAATAGCCGAGCTTGAGCCTGCGCTGCAGCATGGATGTAGATGCCTGCCGGCAGTCCATAATGACGTCAATCGCCTCTTCGATCATCTCGTCCTCGTCCTCGCCCGGGTCGCCGGATGCGCCGCCCTTGCTGTCCACCTGCTCCGCCTGGCGCTCGATGTGCTCAAGGATCTCCTCATTATATTCAGCCGTGCTTGTCTGCTTGATATGCGCGATGACCGCCTCGATCTCGTCCGAGGAGATAAAGCAGCCCTGCACGCGGGTGGGCTTGCCCTCACCGAGCGGCGCATACAGCATATCGCCCTTGCCGATCAGCTTTTCCGCGCCGGTCGTATCCAGGATGATGCGCGACTCGATCTGGCTCGCCACCGCGAACGCGATGCGCGACGGGATGTTCGCCTTCATGATGCCGGTGATGACGTCCGCCGAGGGGCGCTGGGTCGCTACGACCAGATGCATACCCGCAGCGCGCGCTTTCTGCGCAATACGGCAGATCGAGGTCTCGACCTCCTTGGCTGCGACCATCATCAGGTCAGCCAGCTCGTCGATGACAATGACAATCTGCGGCAGCACCTGATACTGCTCGGGATCGCCGCCCTCCTCCTGCTCTGCCTTGGCCTTTTCCGCGCGCATCAGGTCGTTGTAGCCGACCAGATTGCGCACCTGATGGTCTGCGAACAGCTTGTAGCGGCGCTCCATCTCGCCGACCGCCCAGTTGAGCGCGCCGGCTGCCTTTTTCGGGTCGGTGACGACCGGAATGAGCAGGTGCGGGATGCCGTTGTAGTTGCCCAGCTCAACCATCTTGGGGTCGACCATGATCAGCCGCACTTCCTCGGGCGTGGACTTATACAAAATCGAGATCAGCATGGAGTTGATGCACACGGACTTGCCTGAACCGGTCGTACCGGCGATCAGCATATGCGGCATCTTGGCGATGTCGCCGATGACCGGCTTGCCCGTGATGTCCTTGCCCACGGCAAAGGACAGGCGGCTGCGCGCGTTCGTAAACGCCGGGGACGAGATGCACTCGCGGATGTAGACCGTGTTGACCGTCTTGTTCGGCACCTCGATGCCGACCGCTACCTTGTCCGGAATGGGCGCGATGCGCACGTTTGCCGCTCCGAGCGACAGCGCGATATCATCCGACAGGGCGGTGATGCGCGAGAGCTTGATGCCGCGCGGGATGGACAGCTCGAACCGCGTCACCGACGGGCCGCGCACGATGCCGATGATCTGCGCGTCGATATTGAACGACTCGAGCGTATCGAGCAGGCATTCGGAATTTTCCTTAAGCTCAGCCTCCGCGCCCGCATTGGAGGCGCGTTTGCCCTGCGCCAGCAGTTCAATCGGCGGATAGTCATAGACCGGCACAGGCGATTTCTGGCTCTCATCCATTTCGTCATTCAGTGCAGCCTGCTCATTTTCGCTCATCTTCTCCGCCTTTTTCGGCTTGCTTTCTGCGGCGGGAGGTTCCACCGTTTCCTCCTCCGGCGTGTTTTCCACCAGATCGAGAATGCTCACCTGCTCGCCTGTGGTCTCCTCCTTCAGGGAACGCAGGTATTCGTCCGGCGCCATGGGCTTGCCGCCATGCCTGCGGCGGGGTGCTGCCTCCGGATCCTCGCCTGGCTTGTCCTCGCCCGGCGGCTCAGTATCCAGCGGGATGTCGATATCCGTCTTACGGCGGGCAGCGCGGCGCTCCTCGCGCTTGTGCGCGTGGGAGGCCGCTACCTCATGGACGTTTGGCAGCTTGGCGGGCGCTTCGTAGCGCTCGCGCTCCGCCTCGTCCTCATATTCATATTCGGGCGGCCGGAACATCTCGACCAGCGCCTGCGGTGTGATATGCAGAGCCGTCAGAAGCGCCGCAATCGCCAGCAGGAGAAGCACCAGCAGTGCGCCGACCGAGGACAGCGCCCACTCGAGGACAATATACAACCCGCCGGACAGCAGGCCGCCGGAATCCAGCTCCATGCCGGTCTGCAGCAGGCCGGACAGCGTTTTCATGGAGAAATCGTATTCATTTGCGCAGGTGAACGCATGGATGATGCTGCCGATCAGCACCGGCAGCATCGCGATGCACACACCGCGCAGACGCACCGGTCCCTTATCCCGCGCAAACAGCAGCCCTGCCAGCGCCAGCAGCGCAAATGGCAGTACATAGCTGCCCATGCCGATCACCGCGCCGACGCCGCGGTGAATCCAGGCAAGCAGGACGCCGTCTATCGGCAGAATCGACAGCAGGCACAGCAGGCCGAGCACGGCCCAGATCGCGCCCCACGCGGCGCGGGACATCACCGGCTCGGGCTCGGGAGCCCGGCGGGCGGCCTGCTTGCCGCGCGGTGTGGATTTCGCCGTCTTTTTCGTTGTGGATTTTCTTGCAGCCAACGTAAATGAACCTCGCTTTAGATCTCTTTTCGTATATCCCCGCCGCAGCACACCTGCACAGGGGATATGATTCAGGCTATTGCCGTACCGGCGAAAAGCCATAAAAGCCAGGACTGAGCCTGACTTTTATCAAACGGACGTGTATGTTATACCATCGCAATCAGGCTGGCCACTACTGCAACCGTACCGACCAGCGTGCAGTAAACCACAAACGGGCGGAAATTACCACGTTTTGTGATAAATTTGACCAGGCGGATCGCCGCAAGCCCGGACAGCATCGACACCAGAATGCCAACTGCATAGCAGGCGATCGAGGCATCACCCATCAGGGCCGGCTCCCGGATCACATCGGCCAGCTCCAGAATATTTGCGCCCAGGACGACCGGCAGCGACATGATAAACGCAAAACGCACGGCATATTCGCGCGAAAAGCCACAGAACAGTCCGGTGCAGATCGTGGTGCCCGAGCGCGACAGGCCGGGCAGCACCGCAAACATCTGGCCAATGCCGACAATCAGCGCATCCAGCCACGAAGCGTTCTGCTCTGTCTTGTGTTTTTTCGGCGCCTTTTCCGACAGGAACAGCAGCGCCGCCGTCACGAGCAGCAGCAGCCCGACCAGCAGCGGCGAGGAAAATGCCGCCTCCATCCTGCTTTCAATGGGCAGGATGAGAAACATCGGAACCAGCGTGATCAGCAGCATCACGATAAAACGGCGGTACGGATGGCCGTTGATCCGAAACCCGTCCCGGATCCAGCCGAAGAACTCGACAAACAGTTCCTTGATATCTTTCCAGAATGCGACGACGACGCTGAGCAGCGTGCCGAAGTGCAGCAGTACGTTGAACAGCATATAATTGGTCTCCACACCGCTGCCGAACAGCGCCTGAACCAGAACAAGATGGCCGGATGAAGATACCGGCAGAAACTCGGTCAGGCCCTGCACCAGACCCTGTAAAGCGGCAAACCATATACTCACGGGAGTGCCTCCTCCTGATGGACTCGGTTTACATACAAATTTATTATAGCATATCGTGCCGGCAGATACCACCGTTTTTTGGCAAACGCGCTGTCATGCAGCGGTTTTTATCCTCTCTCAGCCAGAATCCGGTCGATTGCCGCCGCCACACCGTCCTCGGCGTTCGTTACTGTTTCCCGCCTGCAGACTGCTTTGACGGCATCCGTGGCGTTGCCCATTGCGATAGGGAGCGCCACTGCGCGCAGCATCTCGAGGTCGTTTTCGCTGTCCCCGATCGCGGCAGCGCAGGACAGGCCGGTGCCGAGTTCGCGGCACAGCATGCCAAGCGCCGTTCCCTTGTCCGCGCCCGGTGTGACCACCTCGATATTATCCGGGGCTGAACTCATCACCCGCACCCCCGGGATGTCCGCTATCTGGCTGCGGATCATGCTGATCATAACCGGATCGTTGCTTCGCGCGAAGATCTTGTCCACCGACAAGCGGTGATCCGCAATATATTCCGCTACCGAGGGGACCACCTGCTTGACAGCGAGATAGCCCTCGTTGGACTTATATTTGCCGAACTCCATATCATCGTAGGGTGTGATGAGCAGCGTTTCTCCTACATAGATCATAGCTGTCACACCGATGCGCTCCACCACCGCAGCAGCGCGCACAGCCGGTTCCCACGGCATGGATATGCGCATGGTGCACTGCCCCCGCGATACGCTGGAAATCGATGCGCCGCCCGAAGTGACCATCAGGTCATCTGCACCGAGCGCTATGGCAAAATCACGCGCCTCCCCGCAGATACGGCCGGTCGATACTACAACATACAGCCCTGCCCCACGTGCACGGCGTACTGCTTCCCGCGTGGCCTCGGACACGGTATTGTCCGGTGTAAGTGCTGTACCGTCAAGATCCAGCGCGATCAGATCGATTTTCTGCATTCTGTTTCCCCCTGTAAGCAATCACATTCCTATTCAGGATACCGCAACAGATAATAAATTGCAAGCGCATAAAATATCGAACATTTGTTCTTGACTTTTTCGCATCCTGCTCCTATTCTATGCCTCACGGGAGAAGTAAGCAAATCCACCTTCCAAAGGAGGCGAGGCCATTGTGCAAAAAAAGCACCATCCGGAAGAACTGATCCGGATGCTGTACGAAATCGCAGACGATGCCGAAGCTCCCGCCAACAGCCGGCTGACTGCGATCAAAGAAATCCTCGACCGGACAGTCGGCAAGGGGATGCTGTTGGACGGCGAGGAAAAAGCACCCGAGCCGGTCGAAATCGTGTTCCGGATCGTAGACGATACGAATTCCCCGTGACGCGGCGGCAGGCGGCGTTTATCCAGTCGGATGCGTTTGAAACGCTGTTCGGCGGCGCGGCGGGCGGCGGTAAAAGCCACGGACAGCTGCTGGATGCCCTGCGGTTTGCAGTGGTCTATCCCGGCTCGCGGCAGCTCATGCTGCGGCGCACCATGCCCGAACTTGAGCGCTCACTTGTTCCGGCATCACTGCGGCTATATCCGCAGAGCATTGCCAGCTACAAGGTCAGCGATCACCTGTGGCAGTTTGTGAATGGCTCTGCGCTAGAGTTCGGCTACTGCGACGCGGAAAGCGACGTGACAAAATACCAATCCGCTGAGTATGATGTGATACGGTTTGACGAGCTGACACACTTTACGGAAAGCCAGTTCACCTACCTGCTCTCGCGCGTACGCGGCACAAATGGTTTCCCTAAGCAGGTCAAATCGACGACCAACCCAGGCGGGGTCGGCCACCAGTGGGTCAAGACACGGTATATCGATCCTGCGCCGCCCGACATGGTAGCCGAATACGACGGCGGAACGCGTATTTTCCTGCCCGCCAGGCTATCTGACAACCCGTTTTTGCAACGAGCAGATAAAGGCTACGAGAAACGGTTGCGACTGCTCTCGCCGCACGACCGCAAGGCATTGCTCGACGGTGTATGGGAGCTGAACGAGGGGCAGTATTTCAGCGAGTTCTCCGTACCGCTGCACGTTACCCCGCCCTATGTGGTCCCCAAGCACTGGCGGCGGTACCTGACGATCGACTATGGATTGGATATGCTCGCCGCGCTCTGGATCGCGCAAAGCCCGGATGGGTACAGCGTAGCATACAGAGAGTTATATCGTCCCGGATTGATTATCTCCGAGGCTGCAGCGGCAATCCTGTCCTGCGAGCCGTCAGGCGAGCACATCGACTGCCGTCTCGCCCCGCCCGACCTGTGGAACCGGCGGCAGGAAACCGGCAAAAGCGCGGTAGAGCTGTTCGCGGACTGCGGACTGGATTTCGACAAAAGCAGCAACGAGCGTGTCGCCGGGTGGCTCGCGCTGCACGAGCTGCTCGCCCCGCGGAGAGATGAGCATGGCGAAGTGCGGCCCAAGCTGACGATCTTCAATACCTGCCGCAACCTGATCCGCACCCTGCCCGCCCTGCAGCACGATGCCCGCAACCCATCCGATGTGGCGAACACGCCGCACGAGTTGACGCACGCGCCAGACGCGCTGCGCGGGTATGCGGCAACCATATACGAGCCGCCCGCACCGGTGCAGCCAACCGCATACGACTGCGAAATAGGGGAGTTTTTGGCGTACTGAAGGGCAGGCGCTGCGCAACAAGAAGGAGGAACCAATGACTATTTTACTTTACTGCATCGGCGCAGTACTGTTGGTGCTGACCGGAGCGGTCGTGTCTGGCGGACTGCAGCTACCGCTGCGGCAGCCTAAGGGCAGCGCGCCGGCCGAGACGCCGGAGGACGTGCTCAGCCGCGACCTCGCTGCGCTGATGGCGTATGGACGGGAGGAGGATGACCATGCGGTTTGATCCCTCACCCGCCGCGATCTGGCGCAAGTACGAGCGCGACCGCGATTACAAGCGCTCGATCGGTCTGTACGACCGGGTGCGGCGCAACGAGGCATTTTACCTCGGCCGCCAGTGGGAAGGACTCAAGGTCCAGTCGCTCGACCCACTGATCTTCAATGTGCTGCGGCGCTGCGTCAACCTGTTCGTGTCCATGCTGGTGTCGGACGATGTAGCAGTGCACGCCCAGCCGTTCGATATGGATGACAAAGGGCGCAAAACCGCCCGCATCCTTGAGCGCGCCTTCGCATCCGCAATCGAGCGGTCAGGCGTCAAGGCGCTCGGACGGCCGCTGCTCAAAAACGCATGTGTGGACGGCGACGCGTGCTTCTACATCCACTTCGACCCTGCGCTCGAAACCGGACAGGCAGTCAAAGGCGATATTGCGGTCGAGCTGATCGATTCGACTAACATCTGCTTCGGCAACCCAGCCTGCGACGAGGTACAGCGCCAGCCGTATCTGATCATCGCCATGCGGCGCGATGTGGACGAGGTCCGGCAGGAAGCCAAAGAAAACGGCATGGGCGCGGACGAGGTCGAAGCCATTGTGCCGGATGACAACAGCGACTATCTGCGCTACCGGTTAAACGGCGAAAACGACCGCGTGACCGTGCTGTTACACATGCGCAAAACCGAAAACGGCGTTTCGTTCTGCAAGACCACGCGCACTGCGACTGTCATGCGTGAAAAGGAGCTGCCATACCGGTATTATCCGGTTACACACCTGTGCTGGAACCGCGTGCGCGGCTCGTGCCACGGCGAAAGCCCGCTGACCGAGGCGATCCCCAACCAGATCGCAATCAACAAGCTGTATTCCATGTATGTGCAGTGCATCAAGCAGGTGGCCTTCCCCAAGATCATCTACGACATGACCCGCTTTCCGAACGGGTGGTCGAACGACGTGGGCAAGGCAGTCGGCATGCGCGGCAATCCGAACGAGGCGATTGCGACCGCGTTCAAGGCGCCGGACATCTCCTCGCAGGTGCTCGGCTTACTCAAACAGATGATGACCGACACCGCCGAGCTGATGGGCGCGAGCGAGGCCGCGCTCGGCACGGTCAACCCTGACAACACCTCGGCGATCGTGGCGGTGCAGAATGCGACCGCCGCCCCGCTCGAACTGACCAAGATGGAGTTCTACCGTTTCACCGAGGACTGGGCGCGCATCTTCCTCGACCTAATGGGCGCGCACTACGGCGTGCGCACGGTTGTGGCCGCGGACGAGACCGGCGAGGAGCCGGTCCGGCAGTCCTTTGACTTCTCTGCGCTCGCCGGGCAGGACATGCGCCTGCAGGTGGATGTTGGAGCGGCAAGCTACTGGTCCGAGACCATGCAGACCATGACCAACGACCATCTGCTTGAGAGCGGCGTCATCACCGACCCGCTGATTTATCTGGAAAACGTGCCTGATTATCAGGTGCGCGGTAAAAACGACCTGCTGCACGCACTCCGCATGCAGCGCCAGCAGCAAAAGGAGGAAAATGCAAATGCAAACCAAGCCCAAGCAGAACAGCAGTAAGCAGCCTGCCGCCGTACAGCCGCAGGCCCGGCAGATGCCCCCGGCGGAGGTGAATCCGTTCGCACCCGGCGGCGCGGCCCCGCAGGAAGCACAGGCGGGCACACAGCAGACCTTTCCCGTACCGGTGGACGGGCAGATGGTCGAGCTGACGCTGGACGAGCTGATCCAGGCGGCGAGCCTCGGCCTGTCCAAGCAGAACGCCTATGTGCGCCGCAACCGTGCGGCAAACGGTATGCCGAACGGTCAGATCTACGCAGCGTTCGTCGAGGAATACCCGGATATCAAACCTGAGGATATCCCGCAGCAGGTATGGGAATGGGCGCAGCAGGAGGGATCGCTCGTCTCCGCCTACCGCAAATGGGAGATCCTCGAACTCAAGGATGAACTGGCAGCGATGGAGATGAACCAGAAAAACCAGCGCGCAGCGGTCGGCCCGGCGCAAACGGACGGCGAGCCGGCGGGCGTTGACCCGGTGACTCTGGCGCTGCTCGGCAGATAAAAGCCCTCCAGGGGGTATCCAATACCCCCTGGATACGAAAAAAGTTCCTTTGAAACTTTTTTCGATACCCCCGGCATCCGCGCCGCAGCGGCGCGGGGTCGCGGTGAAATTCCGACGCGCATGTCGCCGGAATTTCCAGATGAAATGTCGCTGCGCTCCCTTAACAAGCGACAAATACACTTTATAACAGGAGGTACCCATTATGGCTATCAATCTTGCAACCAAATATTCCGACCAGATCGCCGAGGTGTTCACGCGCGCATCCTTCATCAAGGGAAAGACCGCGGAGACCTTTGACCTGACCGGCGTCAAGACCCTCAAGGTCTACACCCCGATCACGGTTGAGGAGGTCGACTACGACCGTGACGGCGGTCTCGCCCGTTACGGCGACGTGACCGAGATGCAGGATGTCGTGCAGGAGCTGACCATGACGCAGGACAAGGCGTTCACGCTCACGATCGACAAGGGCAACAACCTTGACCAGAACCTGGTCAAGAACGCGGCCGACATGCTGCGCCTGCAGCTGAACGAAAAGTCCACCCCCGCAGCGGACAAGTACGCGTTCAAGCGATTTGTGACCATGGCAGGCAATATCGTCGAAAGCACCGCCAAGCCGACCAAGTCCGACATCATCAGCAAGATCGCGGATGCGTCCCAGGCGCTGGATGACGCGCTCGTGCCGGACGACAACCGCTACATCTACCTGACCAGCGAAATGTACAAGCTGGTGTGCACCTCGGACGAGTTCGCGGGCGTAGACGTGCTTGCGCGCCAGTCGATTGCCAAGGGCGTTTGCGGCGAGGTATTCGGCATGAACGTAGTGCGCGTACCGAAATCCTACCTGCCGGAAAATGTATACTTTCTTGTCACGCACAAGGATTCGGTACTCATGCCGTACAAGATCGCGGACGCCAAGGTGCATGAGGACCCTGTCGGCGTTTCCGGTGCGCTGATCGAAGGCCGCCACTACTACGATGCCTATGTGCTCGGCGCCAAGTGCGGCGGTGTGTATGCGCTGGTTGCAGCGGATTCCGTAACCGACTCCCCGTCCATTGCAGAAGGGGTGATCACTATCCCGACCGACGCCACCGTGCGTTATACGCTGGACGGCTCGGATCCGCGCTACTCGGATTCCGCCAAGGACTACACCGCCTCGGCCAAGCTGACCGCAGAAGAGGGCTGCAAGATCCGCGCGTACGCGGTCAAGACCGGGCTGTATCCCTCCCCTGTTATTGAAGGCTGATCCCAAACCGTGCAGAGGGAAGGGTACATTCCCTTCCCTGCTGCCGGCTCTCTGCTTATCTACCTTATACCATAAAGGAGGAATCCCATGACCGGAACCGAATGCTTCCGCGCTGCGCTGAACCTGCTCTCGGAAACGCCGGACAGCGGCACCTATTACGAGCAGTTTGCACTGGGCGCACTCAACCAGCTGCTGGTCAACAGCCTGCGCGAGATCAATGCCGAGCGCGTTTTCCGCGCAGAGCAGCCTTTTGACGCACCGCCGCGCATGACGGCGCTGACCGAGGAGATCCCGGCAGGCGACTGGCTGACACGCGAATGTTTTCCATACGGGCTGGCAGCGCTGCTTGTTGCAGATGACGACAAGGCCAAATTCAACTGGGCTGCCACCGAATACACCGACCGGCTGCTGCGCCACTGTCCGGCGCAGTTTACCGGCATACAGGAGATGGTCTGATGCGCGCCTACCAGTTTCCGCAGACCGAAATCGAGCGCATGACGGTTGTCAGCCGCTTCGGCGGCGTGGACTTCCGCACGCACCCGACCAAGGTCTCGCTTTCCCGTTCGCCCGACATGCAGAACATGATCTGCGACCAGAATGACTTTCTGGTCAAACGCACGGGGTGGAAGACACAGTATACCTATACCGCGCCCATTTACGGGCTGTTCCTCATGCCGGACGGTTCGGGGTTTGCCGTCCATGCGGGGACCAAACTGTACTTCCGCCCCGTCGAGGGCACGCAGGCCGAGCTGTGCTCGGACATGAATGAGGACTTTTCCCAGTCCTTTGTAATGAGCGGCGTGCTTTATCTTCTGGATGGACAGACCTACCGCGCCATCCGCCGCAACGAGGATGACGACGGCTGGGAGGCCGTTAAGGTGCAGGACATCGCCTATGTGCCGACCACAACCATTTCCGCCGCTCCCACCGGCGGCGGCACAAGTTATGAGGACGTCAATCTGCTGACGCCCAAACGCATCAATACCTTCATCGGCAATGGCTCAGCCACTCAGTTCCAGGTGGATGCCAAGGATCTGGATGATACGGCTGTCACCGCCGAGGTAGGCGGCACGGCGGTTACAGTTTCTTCAGTCAACCGCACGACCGGACTGGTGACGCTTGCCTCCGCTCCGGCCAATGGGAACGGTTTGGCCAATGTCTCTATTGCTTTTTCCAAAACCGTATCCGGCTACGCGGATAAGATCAACAAATGCCGGATCGCCGGACTGTACGGCGGCAAAAACGACACGCGCGTGTTTCTCGCCGGCAATCCGGACGAGCCGGACTGCGACTGGCAGAGCGGGCTGTACGATCCCACCTATTTCCCCGATCTGGGTTATACCCGTATGGGGACGGACGCGTCCGCAATCGTCGGCTACCTCAAGCAGTACGAAAGCCAGCTCGTCATCAAATCAGGCGGCGCGCAGGAATCGACCAGTTATCTGCGCTCCTACCTGATGGCGGACGATGGGACCGCGCTCTATCCGCTTAAGCAGGGTACGCAGGGTGAAGGCGCGGTCGCGCCGCGCAGCTTTGCCACGCTGAACGACCTGCCGCTGTTCCTGTCCGCGCGCGGGGTGCAGGGCGTGTTCGGCACAGCGGTTGCCGAGCAGCGCACCATCCGGTCGGTATCGGATGCGATTGTCCCCAAACTTGCGGCAGAACAAGGGCTGAAGGATGCCTGTGCCATCGTGTACCAAAGCAAGTATTACCTCGCGGTGAACGGGCATGTCTACGTAGCGGACAGCGCGCTGACCGAGGAAAACGGCGATCCTGCGTGGTTCTACTGGACGGATGTGCCGGCACAGTGTCTGGCTGTGCTGGATGGGCGGCTGTGGTTCGGCACGGCGGACGGCAAGGTATGCCGCTTCGCCGATGCAGCCGAGGATCATGCATACAGCGATGACGAGGCCGCCATTGACGCCTACTGGCGCACCCCTACCCTGCCGCTGGACGACTGGGGGCGTGTCAAAACCGTTCGCGACGTGGTACCCACGCTCATGCCATATTCACGTTCGGGCGCGACCGTGCAGTACGAGAACGAGAACGGACAGACGCTTGCGCTCTCGCGCAACATGGATCTGTTTTCCTTCAAGACGCTGGACTTCTCCCGTTTTTCGTTCCGCTGCATCCCGGGCGCGGTCAGCTACCGCACGCGCTGGCGGCAGCACCGGATGCCCCTGTTCGCTGTGCGCATCGGCAACAACCGGCCGGACGAGCCATTCGGCCTGCTGGCGCTCACCATCCGCTGGACACAGGGCCAGCCTGTCATCTGAGAAAGGAGGGACAACCCTTTGGCTAAAAACTATAAGGATAATTTCGACTATTCTGAGGCGATCGCCAACACGCAGAACGCTGCCGAACGGCAGCAGCTGCTCACGGAACGGCAAAACAAGATCAACGCCGAGGGTCTTGCCGGGAAGGTCGCCTCGAATGAGGCTGTGTCTACCTGGAACGGCGACTACCGCCCCTATTCGGTATCCTCCGGCGGCGGGGGCGGTGGTGGCAGCAGCGGCGGGAGCGGCAGCAGTTCATCCGTCTCCTCCGCAATCGCCGAACTGTATGCCGCCGCGGAATCCGCGCGTCTGCAGCGTTTCGAGGCCGCCCGCGAACGCATCCAGCAGCAGCTTCAGAGCAATCTGTCCTCGATCGAAAGCGACTATACTGCCGGTATGACGCAGACTGACATCAACGCACGGCAGTCCGCGATTTCCAATGAGGAAAAGCTGGCGGCGCTCGGCCTGAATATGGGCGCACGCAGCGCGGCTGCAACCTCGGGCGCCGCAGAGTCCAGCCGCATCGCGCTGGACAACCAGTACCGCAGCGATTTGAATGCGCTTGGCCAGGCCCGCCTGACTGCGCGTGCGGCAGCACGCGACGCAGCCGCCAATCAGGAAGCTGCCATTGAAGGGCAGTATTACAGTGCAGCGGAAAACGCGGCTCTGCAGCAGGCGCAGATGCAGCTTGCGCAGCTGAATTCAGACCGCGATTACAGTATCTCACTCGCCGGCCTGACCGGATTCCTGAACGGCACACCTACCATGGCATGGTACAATTACCAGCTCAGCGCGGATACGGCTGCAAACAATGCGGCGATGCAGGCAATCCAGCTGTCCAACAGCAGCCAGGCGCAGGCTTATGAGCAGGCGCTGAACCGCTGGAAGACCAGCGGCTACGTGCAGGCGGGCGACGCGGCCATCCTTGGCGTACCTGCCGGCACGCCGACCGCGGATGTCAGCTACCAGAACGCCAATCTGGCGCTGCAGCAGTGGAAGGCCGGATACTGGTATTGACGCATTCTCTAAAACATGCGCCTTTTCCATGGTAATCAAAAAAGCTGCTCACCAATGCGGTGAGCAGCTTTTACTATGTGTTTTTCTCTTACTTGTTCTTCAGGTTGAAGAAAGCGTCCTTGCCGAGATACTGTGCAACGTCCTCGCCCAGCTCTTCTTCGATGCGGAGCAGCTGGTTGTACTTCGCAACACGGTCGGTACGGCTCGGTGCACCGGTCTTGATCTGGCCGGCATTGAGCGCAACCGCGATATCCGCGATGGTCGCGTCCTCGGTCTCGCCCGAACGGTGGGAAACAACAGCGGTGTAGCCCGCGCGGTTCGCCATCTGGATCGCGTCCAGAGTCTCGGTCAGGGAGCCGATCTGGTTGACCTTGATGAGGATGGAGTTCGCAACGCCCATGTCGATGCCCTTCTTCAGGCGGGTGGTGTTGGTAACGAACAGGTCGTCGCCAACCAGCTGGATCTTGTCGCCCAGCGCCTTGGTCAGCATCTCCCAGCCTTCCCAGTCCTCTTCAGCCATGCCGTCCTCGAGGGAGATGATCGGATACTTCTCAGCGAAGTTCTTCCACATCTTGACGAGCTGCTGCTGGGTCATCTTCTTACCGGACTTCGGCTGGATATAGCACTTCTCCTCGTCGTTCCACCACTCGGAGGAAGCAGCGTCGATCGCGATCATGAAGTCCTCGCCCGGCTTGTAGCCAGCCTCTTCGATCGCCTTGACGATCACCTTGAGCGCGTCCTCGTCCTTCTTCAGGTTGGGCGCGTAGCCGCCCTCGTCGCCAACGCCCGCAGCCGGGGTGCCGTTCTCCTTGAGGGTGGTCTTGAGCTGATGGAATACCTCAGCGCAGCGGCGCAGCGCCTCGCGGAAGGACGGAGCGGAAACCGGCATGATCATGAATTCCTGGATCTCGACGTTGTTGGTCGCGTGCGCGCCGCCGTTGAGAATGTTCATCATGGGCATCGGCAGGGTCTTGGCATTGCAGCCGCCGATGTAGTTGTAAAGCGGCAGGGAGAGCGCCTCAGCCGCAGCCTTGGCAACCGCCAGAGATACGCCCAGGATCGCATTTGCGCCGAACTTGGTCTTGTTCGGGGTGCCGTCCGCCTCGATCATGGCCTTGTCGATGGCCTGCTGGTCGAGCGCGTTCATGCCGATGATGGTCTCAGCGATCTCGCCGTTAACAGCGTCAACAGCCTTGAGAACGCCCTTGCCATTGTAGCGGGTCTTGTCGCCGTCGCGCAGCTCGCAAGCCTCGAAGATACCGGTGGAAGCGCCGGACGGAACAGCCGCACGGCCCATATAGGCGCCGGTGTCGCCCTCAACATAAACCTCAACCTCAACGGTCGGATTGCCGCGGGAGTCCATTACCTCACGGCCGAGTACATCAACAATTTCAATGTAGCCCTTCATACTTCTTACTCCTTTATATAAAAATTTGGAAACGCTGACAAATAAAATGGAGAATAGCGCATGGGGAACGATCCCCCTTGCCTTTCCTGTTTCCCGTGGGCGCGCAATACGCGCCCCTGCGGGTCGTCATAGCAAATCCGGAAATTGCCCTGCAATTTCCATCAAAACCCGCGACACGGTGCACGCGCCGCAGTATTGTGTCAGTTAAAACCCCAACAAAACCGGGGTTCTGCCTCGGTTTTGCACCACTGCCCGCGCCGTGACCGATCGCATAATATAATCATTTAATCAGGAAACCGCCTTGCGGTTTCCATCAAAACCCGCG
The DNA here is from genome assembly GCA_019114345.1 of Candidatus Agathobaculum pullistercoris. GTDB lineage: Bacteria > Bacillota > Clostridia > Oscillospirales > Butyricicoccaceae > Agathobaculum > Agathobaculum pullistercoris. The sequence continues at coordinate 18,198 of DXFS01000001.1, forward strand.
ACACGCGCGTGGGTTTTGATACCACGACTCAGCCGCCCTGGGCGGCGTCCTTCGGGTATCGAACCTTGGTTTCTGCGGAACCAAGGTTCGTATATAGGGGACTTTGGAAGTCCCCTATAAGGCCGTCAGACCAAGAGGCTGTGCCCCGTCATCTCTTCCGGCTGCTTAAGGCCCATCATCTCGAGCATGGTCGGCGCCAGGTCCGCCAGCACGCCGCCGTCCTTAAGCTTGCCCGGATGGCCGACCATCACGAGCGGGACCGGGTTGGTGGAGTGCGCGGTAAACGGGGTCACGCCGTCCGCGTCGAGCATCTGGTCGACGTTGCCGTGGTCGGCCGTGATCAGGCACTGGCCGCCCATCTGCTGGATGGCGGCAACGACCTTACCCACGCCGTCGTCGGTGGCTTCGACCGCCTTGACCGCTGCTTCGAACACGCCGGTGTGGCCGACCATGTCGCAGTTGGCAAAGTTCAGGATAATGACGTCATACTTGCCGGACAGGATGCGCTTGACGCACTCCTCGGTCACAGCAGGTTCGCTCATCTCCGGCTGGAGGTCATAGGTCGCCACCTTGGGCGACGGGATGAGCGCGCGGTCCTCGCCCGGGTACTCCTTCTCCACACCGCCGTTAAAGAAGAACGTGACATGCGCGTACTTCTCGGTCTCCGCGATGCGCAGCTGGGTCATGCCGAGGTCAGAGATATATTCACCAAACGTGTTCGTCAGGCTCTGGGGCTTGAACGCCACCTCAACGCCCGCGATCGTGACATCGTACTGCGTCATGCAGACGTAGTGGATGTTCTTCTTCACGCGCTTGAAGCCGTCGAACTCGTGATCCACGAACGCACGGGTGATCTCACGCGCGCGGTCGGGGCGGAAGTTTGCAAAGATGATCGCGTCGTCGTCCTTGACGGTCGCGCCCTCGGTCACGATGACCGGGACAACGAACTCGTCGGTCACGCCTGCGTCGTAGGACGCCTGCATGGCCTCGTGCGCGGAAGCCGCATGCTCGCCAATGCCCTCAGCGATCGCATTATATGCCTTCTCAACGCGCTCCCAGCGCTTGTCGCGGTCCATCGCGTAGTAGCGGCCGGAAATCGTCGCAATGCAGCCCAGCTCAAGGGTGTCGATCTTGTTCTGCAGGCGGTCGATATATTCAATGCCGGACTGCGGCGGGGTGTCGCGGCCGTCCATGAAGCAGTGGAAGCAGACCTTACGCAGGCCGTTGCGGCGCGCCAGCTCAAGCAGCGCAAACATGTGGTCGATGTGCGAATGCACGCCGCCGTCGGACAGCAGGCCGAAAATGTGCAGGGTGGAATCAAACCACTTGCACTGGTTGATCGCGCTCATGAGCGCCTCGTTCGTGAAGAAATCGCCGTCCTGGATGGCCTTGGTGATACGGGTCAACTCCTGATACACGATGCGGCCCGCGCCGATATTGGTGTGGCCGACCTCAGAGTTGCCCATCTGGCCGTCCGGCAGGCCAACGTCCAAGCCGGAAGCGCCGATATAGGTCATCGGGTTTTCCGCAAAGATCTTGTCCAGGTTCGGGGTGTTCGCCGCCTCGATCGCGTTGCCCTTCTTCTCATCGCGATGGCCAAAGCCGTCCATGATGATCAGTGCGGTCGGCTTCTTGGGGCCTTCCGCCTTCTTAGCAGTTGTCTTGCGGGTGGTGGTCTTCTTGGCTGCCGTTGTCTTCTTAGCCGCCGTGGTCTTCTTGGCTGCTGTTGTCTTTTTGGCAGCCGCCTTTTTCGCCGGGGCCTTCGCAGCCTTGGTTTCCGCAACGGGCTCCGCCGGGGCCTTCGCAGCCTCCGCCTTTACCGCAGCGGCAGCCGGAGCCGCCTCTGCCTTGGCAGCCGCGGCAGGCTTTGCCGGTTCAGACGCCGCAGCCTTGGCCGGCTCAGCAACAGCAGCTGCTGTCACCGTGGGCTTGTCCTCCGCCTTGTTCGGCGTGATTGCTTTTTTCATATATTTAATGACTCCTTTACGAAGCATGCGAAAGGGGACAACGCTCGATCCGATGTCCCCTCCCGCTCGCACGGCGCGGGGAAACCTTCCCTCACCGTATTCCTTATCTTATTGATTGGCTGCTTCGACGATGGTCGCGAAGTCAGCGCTCTTCAGGGAGGCGCCGCCGATCAGGCCGCCGTCAACATCCGGCTGGGCCAGCAGCTCGGCCGCGTTCTTGGCGTTCATCGAGCCGCCGTACTGGATGGTGATGCCGCGGGCAGCGCGCGCGCCGTACTTCTCGCGCAGGCAGTCACGGATTGCGGAGCAAACCTCGTTGGCCTGCTCGGCGGTAGCGGTCTTGCCGGTGCCGATCGCCCAGATCGGCTCGTAAGCGATGACGACCTTCTTGATGTCCTCAACCGCAACGCCCTGCAGGGCGATCTTGATCTGCTTGCGGATGACTTCCATTGTCACGTCCTGCTCGCGCTCGGTCAGGCTCTCACCGACGCACAGGATCGGGCGCAGGCCGTTCTCCAGCGCAACGAGCACCTTCTTGTTGCAGGCCTCGTCGGTCTCGTTGAAGTACTGGCGGCGCTCGGAGTGGCCGATGATGACGTACTTGACGCCCAGCTCCTTGAGCATATCGGCAGAGATCTCGCCGGTGAACGCGCCGGACTTCTCATAGTGCATATTCTCCGCACCGATAGCGATCTTAGAGCCCTTGGCTGCCTTGACAGCGGTCTGGATATCGGTGAACGGTACGCAAAGAACCATCTCGCACCACTTGGTCTTGGAAAGCAGCGGCTTCATCTCTTCGATGAGGGCCTTCGCCTCGGCCGGCGTCTTGTTCATCTTCCAGTTGCCGGCGATAATGGTCTTACGGTATCTGCGATTCATGTTGGTTTTACCCCTTTCAATCTTTCAGACGGTTTTGCCGTCCTGATCGTTTATGTATTATACGGAGCGCCCCGCGCCCCGGTATAACGCATGCCCGCGCCCGGCACGCTTTTGCGCGCCAGCGCGATTTTTTGATCGGGAAACGCCGTTTTACGGCGATTCCCGTAAAAACCCGCGACACAAGGTGAATTGGCCGAAGGCCAAGAGAAGGTGGCCTGGGCCATGCGCGTGGGTTTTTACACAGCCCATTTTCGTTTGAAGCTGTACGCTTCAAACGAGGATCTTATTTATCCTGCAGGCAGGCGATGCCCGGCAGCTCCAGGCCCTCGAGGAACTCGAGCGAAGCGCCGCCGCCGGTGGAGATGTGGGTCATCTTGTCTGCAAAGCCCAGCTTCTCGACCGCTGCCGCGGAGTCGCCGCCGCCGATGATCGAAACCGCGCCGGATGCTGCGATCGCCTTGGCAACCTCCTTGGTGCCGACAGCGAAGGTATCGAACTCAAATACGCCCATCGGGCCGTTCCATACGACCGTACCTGCGTTCTTGACAGCGTCAGAGAACAGCTCGACGGTCTTGGGGCCGATGTCCATGCCCATCATGTTGTCCGGCAGCTTGCCAGCCTCGTAAACAACCGGCTCCGCATCCGCGCCGAAGTGGTCGCCGCAAACCGTGTCAACCGGCAGGAGCAGCTTGACGCCCTTGTCCTCCGCCTTCTTGATCAGGCCGAGCGCGAGATCCATCTTGTCCTCTTCGCACAGCGAGGTGCCGATCGAGCCGCCCTGCGCCTTGGAGAAGGTGTAGGCCATGCCGCCGCCGATGATAACGGTGTCGCACTTGTCGATCAGGTTGTTGATAACGTTGATCTTGTCGGAAACCTTCGCGCCGCCCAGAATGGCAACGAACGGACGGGCCGGGTCGGAAAGCGCCTTGCCCATGATGGAGATCTCCTTCTTGATCAGGAAGCCGCAGACAGCCGGCAGGTAGTCGGCAATACCAGCGGTCGAAGCATGCGCGCGGTGTGCGGTGCCGAACGCGTCGTTGACAAAGATATCCGCCATGTCGGCAAACGCCTTGGCCAGCGCGGGATCGTTCTTGGTCTCGCCCTTCTCAAAACGCACGTTCTCGAGCAGGATCGCCTCGCCCGGCTTAACCTCAGCGGCGAGCTTCTTCGCATCCTCGCCGACAACGTCCTTCGCCAGCTTGACTTCCTGGCCGAGCAGCTCGCTCAGGCGCTTTGCAACCGGCGCGAGCGAATACTTCATGTTAACCTCGCCCTTCGGACGGCCGAGGTGCGAGCAAAGGATAACTGCTGCATTGTGATCCAGCAGGTATTTGATCGTTTCGAGCGAAGCGCGGATGCGCTTGTCGTCGGTGATGTTGCCGTTCTCATCCTGCGGCACATTGAAGTCGCAGCGGGCAATAACCTTCTTCCCCGATACGTCGATATCTTCAACGCTCTTCTTGTTGTACTGCATAAAATATCCCTCTCCTTTAAGATGTAAAAGTTAGCGATACGGAGCAAAAGTGCGGTCTTCCCTTTAGAAGAATTCCGCTTCCATTACAGAATTATACTCGTTCTCACCATCCATAGCAAGCAAATTCGTGAAAAACCTTGCATTTTTGTTCTCTTTTAGCAGATTTTTGCGTTTTGCCCGAAATAATTGTGAAATCTTAAACAATTTGCCCAATTCTGCTCAGCTGCGGGACTGGCCGTAATACGCTACTGCGAGCGCCTGCGGCCCGGTATTGGTAAGGACCGACGGTCCGATCGGGCTGCGAACAACATCCCTGAAACCGATTTCTGTCCGCAGGCGCTTTTCCAGCTCATCAATCCGCGCGGCGGGTACATCGCCGTACAGCAGCAGCGCGGTCTGCTTTTCCGGCTGGAGCACGCGGCGCGAAACATTCCGGATCAGCCCGGGCACGAGCGCCTTTTCGCCCCGCACCTTGTCGCATACGGTGACCGCTCCGTCGCACACATGGCTGACCGGCTTGAGGCCGAGCGCCTCGCCTACGAAGGCCGCGCCGCCCGAAATGCGGCCGGACTTTTTCAAATGCTTTAAGCTGTATACGCCGAGGTACGCCTCCACCCGGCTCAGGCGGCTGCGCACCACGCTGAGGATCGCGTCGAAGCTGTCGCCCTGGTCGCGCATTTCTGCAGCCTGCACAACGATGCGCCCGTAAATATAGGTATAGGTCGCGGAATCGATCACCTCGATGCGCATGCTGTCTCCCGCTTCCTCGCGGAACATATCGCGCGCAAGGCAGGCCGCCTGATAGGTACCCGAGCCGTTCGCGTTGATCAGCACGGCCATCAGATGCGTACAGCCGCGCCCGGCTGCGCGGCGGTAGGAGTCCAGGAACACCGTAGGCGTGACCATCGCGGTCGCAGGGATCTCCCGGCTGTCCTCGAGCAGCTTCCAGTATTCCTCGGGGGTGATATCGTAGTATTCACGGATCGTGCGCCCCTCGTGTGTGAGGGTGATGGGCACGATCTCGATCCCGTGCGCCTCGACCTGCGCCTGCGGGATGTCGGCGGATGAATCGGTCAGGATATGTATTTTTTCCATACGTTTTCCTCATTCCTGCGGGAAAGGCCCCGCGAGCTTCAGGTTGGCAAAGCCGGTCTGCCGCAGTGCTTCAAACACGATCACGGCCACCGAGTTGGACAGGTTCAGGCTTCTCGCCCCCTCGCGCATCGGGATGCGCACGCACCGCTCGGGATGCGCGACAAGCAGGCTTTCGGGCAGCCCCTTTGTCTCCTTGCCGAACATCAGGTAGTCGCCGTCGCGGTATTCTGCCTCGTGGTAGGCATGCGGCGCCTTGGTAGTGGCATAAAAATACCTGCCGTCCGGATTTTTGGCGAAAAACTCGTCCAGGTTTTTATACATGCGGACATCGAGCAGGTGCCAGTAATCCAGCCCCGCGCGCTTCATCCGCTTATCGTCGATCGCAAATCCGAGCGGCTCTACCAGGTGCAGCACGCACCCGGTCGCCGCACAGGTACGGGCGATGTTGCCCGTATTCTGCGGGATCTCCGGCTCGACCAGAACTATATTGAGCATATTTTTTCCTCTTTTTTCAAAGCTTCTTCTATTTTATGCGAAAGCGGTTCACTTTTCAAGGTATTTCCGGTGATTTTAGCAAAAAAATAATCCCCCGATGGCCTGCATCAGGGGATATTTCCGTTTTTATTCCTCGATTTCTGCGTAAACGCCGTAGACATAGCCCTGTTCGGCTGCCTGCTCGTCGGTGAGCACCTCGCCGGTGAGCTGCGGGCCGCTCGTGTCGTCCGTGTACACGACGCCCAGCTTGCCGGTGTGCAGGGTGAGCGTCTGGGTATCGGTCGTGCCGTCGGTAAAGGTGACGGTGACGGTCAGGGTCGCGCCGTCAAACTCGTCAATGCGGGCATGCCATGCATCCGGTGCATCCTCCTCCTGCTCCATATCGACCGGCTGCGGTTCGCCCCAGAAACCATAGCTGGTATTGGGGTCATACGGCTCTACAAAGCCGTTTTCTACGCGGTAGCTTGCATCCACCCACCACTTAGTCTTGTCCGGGTCTGCCGTGACCATGATGTCATCCGCATCCGCTACAGGAGCAAAGGTGCCGTACATGATCGCATCAACATCCGCCTCCGTAATGTCCAGCCGCTCGGTGCGGTACAACCCGCCTTTGTCGATCGACGCGCTGACCGTCTCGATATTGTCGCCCGTCACCTTGAAAAGGCAGCCGCTGAAAAAGCCTTTGGTTGGGCTGTCTGCACCGCCTCCTGCCATATCAAACACGACTCTGCTGTCTTTGGGCTGCATAGTCTCGCCCGTATCCGCGGCGTAGGCCACAATGCCGAACGAGTGCGCGACCGCCTCGGCCACGGCCTCGCCCGCGCTCTGTCCGGTACCCTGCGCACGCCACACCGCCGTGCCGCCGACGATCACGCCGAACGCGCATGCCGCCGCTAAAATCCGCTTTGCCATGCCGAAGCGGCGGCGCGGCGCGGGTGTGCGGTGCTGCGGTGCGCTCTCCTGCTGCGCGCGGCGCGCCTCACGCGCGGCGGCTAATGTACGCTGTTTGAGTTCCTCAGGGGCTTTCATGTCCTGCAATTTGCGGAGCTCGTTCATATTCTTCATCGTCAGATCCCTCCAAGTCCAGTTTCAGTTGTTTGCGTGCGCGGTGCAGGCGGGTGCGTACGGTCGCCGGGCGGCAGCCCACGAGACCTGCGATCTCGTCCGTGCGGTAGCCCTCTACATAGTGCAGCCAGACGGCCGTGCGCAGATCGTCCGGCAAGGCGTGCACTGCCTGCCACAATTCCTCGTTATCATCCTGCACGGGCGCGGCGGCGTCCGGCGCGGCCTCGAGCGGCGCGGTGCGCCGGAACCACGCCGAGCGGCGCAGGTCCGCGCATCGGCTGAGCGTCACCCGGAGCAGCCATGCCTTGAGGTGCTCCGCGTCGCGGAATTCGGTCGTATCCTGCATCAGGCGGAGGAAAACCTCCTGGTATACGTCCTCCGCGTCCGCGTGGCTGCCCAGCCGGCAGTATGCCAGCCGGTAGACCGCGTCGCCGCAGCGTTCCATTGCCGCGCACAGGAATTCGTCTGATCTCAAATCATTTTGCACGTTGCTCTGTCCTCCTTTCTGCAAACAACACGAAACAGGAAGCGGGATTGTTCCCGTAAAAATGCCCTGCGGACACCCTATTTTTCAGTCCCCCTTTGTCTATTGTGTATGTTATCCAAAATCATTTTAATGTTTTTGGTCATTAGATACAATAAAACCGCATTTTAAAGAGTAATATTCAACAAAATTCATCTTGCATTTTTATATGAAATCACTATAATAATAACTGTCGAAAGACAAATGACAACTATCGAACGGAGGTAAGTAATCATGAAAAAGAAAACTTCTTACATGGAGGCCCTTGGCCGGATGCTTTCCGATGCTTACCGCATCGACGCTTCTCTGTGCCACACCGATCCCGAGTACGCTTCCCGCCGCCGCATGTGGCGCTGAGCGCAGGGTTTCCACCATATTGGTTGATTCATCCGATCACCTTTTTTCTCCAATATTATTCACTCTCTTTGTGAAGAAGGGGCCGTCCACAGGGCGGCCCCTTCTTCTTTCTTTTCCGCAACAGAAAAAAACGGCTGATTATCAGCCGTTTTTTTATTCTGCAAAGTAGTCGCGGGTCTGGCGGATGTTCTCCTCAATCGCTGCGCGCAGCGCGTCAGCTGATTCAAACTGCATTTCCGGCCGGAGGAATTTATGCAGCTCCACGTGGATCATCTGCCCGTACAGGTCGCCCGCAAAATCGAGCAGATGCGGCTCAATGGTCGGCGCACCGCTGTCCACAAAGGTCGGCTTGACACCGATGTTGGTCGCCGCAACGTAGCTCTGGCTTCCTACCAGCACACGCGTTGCATATACACCGTACGGCGGCAGCGCCATCTCCGGCGGCAGTGCCAGATTGACCGTCGGCACCTTGAGCACGCTTGTGCCCACCTTCCGGCCGTGCTCAACCACGCCGGTCACAGTATATGGATGCCCGAGAAAACGTGCTGCACCTTCCATATCGCCCTGCGAAATCAGCTGGCGGATATAGGTTGAAGATACGACAATGCCGTCTACCTTGACGTCGTCAATGCAGTCATAGCCGATACCGGCTTTTTTGCATTCCTCTGCCATGCCCTCGGCGTTGCCCTGGCCCTTATAGCCAAACCGGTTGTTGCGGCCGGAGATGATCCACCGGGCTCCGAACTGGCCGATCAGCATCTTATGGATGAAGTCGCGCCAGTCCATATGCTGCATATGTTCGTCAAAATGGAGAAAGATCACTTCATCCACGCCACCGAGCTTTTTGATCTCTTCGCGGCGATAGGCATCCGCTGTGATCAGCGGCACCTGCCGCCCGAGCACAACCGAATCCGGGTGCACATCAAACGTGCATACTGCGCTTGTGCCGCCGATCTGTCGCGCGCGCTCGACCGCGCGCTCCATCAGCGCCTGATGGCCCAGATGCACGCCGTCAAAGTAACCGAGCGCGATCGCACGGGGTTTTTGATATTCCTGCATAGGGTTCGCCCCCTTATGAAAATTGAAAAGGAAGAATGGAAAAAGGAGAATGACAGATGTGCCACTGCGGCTTTCCGTTCTCCATCCCCATTGTCCATTGCAAGCAGTCCTTGTTATCGGAAATTCTTAAACACAAACAGCCCGAGACCGCCCTTGTCCAGCTCGCGCACCTGCCCGAGCATCAGGAAACGTCCCTCATGATACACGCGGCACAGCGCGCCCGCCTGTTCAGGCATCCCGCTGGTCTGCCGCGGGAATACCACCGCGCCGCGCGCGATGCGCTCCGCCCCCTCGTCGGTCAGCCGGACAGCCGGGTGCTCCAAAAACAGGCTGTCGGTCGGCAGCAGGAGCTGCGGCATCGTACCATCCTGCATCGCCTGCCCAACCTCGTCAAAGCTGTGGCACTGGTCGAGCGCATACGCGCCCGAGCGGGTGCGCGTGAGGCTGTGCATGACCGCGAGTGTGCCGAGTTTCTCGCCCAGGTCGTTGATGATCGTGCGTACATAGGTGCCCTTGCTCACGACAAGCCGGAGCGTGCCCTTCTGCGCGTTCTCATCAAAATCGGTCAGTTCGATCTCATGGACGATGATTTCACGCGCCGGGCGCTCGACCTCCTGCCCCTTGCGCGCAAGGTCGTACAGCTTTTTTCCGTTCACCTTGACCGCCGAGTACATCGGCGGCACCTGCTGCTGCGGCCCGAGAAAGCGCTTCGCCGCCCGCTCGACCGCATACCGTGCGGCATAACGGCCGCTCAGCCCGATCGTCTCGCCGGTCACATCCTGCGTGTCCGTGTTATAGCCCAGCGTAAAGCCCGCGACGTATTCTTTATCCTGCGCGGCGGCAAAATCCGCCGCCTTTGTCGCGCCGCCGATGAACACCGGCAGCACGCCGGTCGCGAGCGGGTCGAGCGTGCCGCCGTGGCCGATCTTGCGCGTGTGTAAAATGCCGCGCAGCTTGGCGACCACGTCGTGCGAGGTGAAGCCCTGCGGCTTGTCCATCAGCAGGATGCCGGTCAGCTCACTGCTTTGCATGGTACTGCTCCTGTGCGGCCTTCAGGATCGCAGCCTTGGCCTCTGTCATGCTGCAGTCAAAGCTCGCGCCGGCGGCCCGGATATGCCCGCCGCCACCGCACTTTTTGCAGATGGCAGCTGCGTCCATCTCCTTGGTGGTGCGCACGGATACCTTGACTGTTTTATCTTTATTTTCCGTCAGCGTGATGCCGATCTGCACGCCCTCGATCTGCCGGGTCAGCGAAGCGATCGAGTCCAGATCGTCCATATCCGCGCCCGCATAGTCGATATCTGCGCGCCACAGCATGGCGATTGCGATTGCACCGTTTTCATAGAACTCCATGGTGTCGAACACCACGCGCTCCATCTGGAAGCGTGGCATGGTCTTGGTCTCGAACAGCGCGCGGTTGATCTCGCCGCCGTCGATGCCCGCAGTCAGGCACGCCGCTGCGACCGCATGGCTGTGCGCCGTCGTATTGGAATATTTAAAGCAGCCGGTATCGGTCGACACGCCGACATAGATGCACTCAGCGATATCGGTGGTAAACTTCGCCCCCAGCGCATTGATGACGTCATACAGCACTTCGGCACAGCCGCCTGCATCCGGCCGGATCAGATTTTTGTGTCCGAAGCCGATGTTGGAGCCATGGTGGTCGATCACCAGATCAACCTTGCCCTTGTACTGTTCCGCCGGATCCGGGAACAGCTTTTCCTCTGCAATATCGGTCGATACGACATAGCCCGGCACAAAGCCCTCAGGCGGGTAACACGGCACGATCAGCGGCGCATAGCGCCGCGTGATCTCCGGGTTTTCAAGGATATAGGCGGTCTTGCCGATCTGCCGCAATGCGCGACAAAGCGCGCCTGCGCAGCCCGTGGTGTCGCCGTCCGGGCGGCGGTGGGTCAGGATGAGGATGTCATCCGCCGCCTGCAGCTCCGCGGCGGCGCCCGCAACGTCAACGGTCATTCGCCGTCGTCCTCCCCTCCGAGCTTGCCTTCGTTTTTCAGTTCGTGCAGCATTTCCGAGATGTGCGCTCCATGGGTGATCGAGTTATCCAGTTCGAACACCAGCTCGGGCGCATAGCGCAGCTGCACCTTGTGGCCGACCTCGCGCCGCAGCCAGCCCGCGGCGGATTTGAGGCCCTTCATGACCTCTTTTGCCTGCTGCTCGCTACCGAGCACGGAAATATAGCACTTGGCGTATCGCAGGTCGTTCGTGACCTCGCAGTGCACGACCGAGACCAGCCCGTTCTGCACGCGCGGGTCCTTGACCGAGCGCATGGCTTCCGCCAGCGCCTTCATCACTTCTTCCGAAATACGGTCGATTCGCGTAGACATAGGTGTAACGTCCTCCTTTATTTGAGGATAGGTGAACGGGCGCGCAATGCGCGCCCCCTACAGGGACAGCAGCCCCTTTGCCACAAACAGCGGGATACTGTTTGTGCGGCACGCCGCAGCCTGCCGCAATTTCAATCCCCATAAAAGCCGAGCTTTGCCCGGCTTTTATACCACTGCCCGCGCCGCGGCGGCGCGGCCTCGTCCGCCGTGCGGACGAGAGGGGGTTATTCCAAAAAGTTTCCTCCGGGAACTTTTTGGATATCTAAGGGGGACAGCGTCCCCCTTAGAGCAGTTTTACTGCTTTACTTCTTCCATCACGAAGCACTCGATGATATCCTGCTCCTTGATGTCGTTATAGTTTTCGATGCTCATGCCGCATTCATACCCGGAAGCAACTTCCTTGACGTCGTCCTTGAAGCGCTTGAGGGTATTGAGGTGGCCCTCGTGGAACACGATGCCGTCACGCACAACGCGCACCTCGGCGTTGCGGCGGATGGTGCCGTCCTGCACATAGCAGCCCGCGACAGCGCCCGCACCCGTGATCTTGAACACCTGACGCACCTCGGCGTGGCCGAGCACAACTTCCTTGAACTTGGGCTCGAGCATGCCCTTCATGGCCTGCTCCATCTCCTCGATGCAGTCGTAGATGACGCGGTACATGCGCATATCCACACCCTGCTGGTGCGCGGAATCGGTCGCCGTGCGGTCGGGACGCACATTGAAGCCGACGATGATCGCGCCCGAGGCCGCTGCCAGCATGACGTCAGACTCGTTGATCGCACCGACCGCGCCATGGATGACCTTGACGCGCACCTCGTCGTTCGAGAGTTTCTCGAGCGACGCACGGATCGCCTCGACCGAACCCTGTACGTCCGCTTTGACAATGATGTTCAGCTCCTTCATCTCGCCCTCCTGGATGGAGGCGAACAGGTTGTCGAGCGTGACCTTGTGGAACTGCTTGTTGCGTTCTTCCTTCTCCTTGTCCTTGCGCTGCTCGACCAGCTCGCGCGCCATCTTCTCGTCGTCTACCGCGTCAAAGATGTCGCCTGCACCCGGCACCTCGGCCAGGCCGATGATCTCAACCGGCACGGACGGACCGGCTTCCTGGATTTTCTTTCCGTCGTCATTGGTCATAGCGCGCACACGGCCAACCGCCGTGCCCGCAATGACTGTATCGCCGGTATGCAGCGTGCCGTTCTGCACGAGCAGGGTCGCAACCGGGCCGCGGCCCTTATCCAGCTTGGCCTCGATGACCGTGCCGTGCGCCTTGCGGTTCGGATTGGCCTTGAGATCAGCCATTTCAGCAGTCAGCAGCACCATTTCGAGCAGGTTCTCGATGCCCTGACCAAACTTGGCCGAGATCTGGCACACGATCGTGTCGCCGCCCCACTCCTCGGGCACGATCTCGTACTCGGTCAACTGCTGAAGTACACGGTCCGGATTTGCGCCCGGCTTGTCGATCTTATTGACCGCCACGATGATCGGCACATTCGCCGCCTTGGCGTGGTTGATCGCCTCGATGGTCTGCGGCATGACGCCGTCGTCTGCCGCAACGACCAGGATCGCGATATCCGTGACCTGTGCGCCGCGCGCACGCATGGAGGTAAACGCCGCATGGCCCGGGGTATCGAGGAAGGTGATCTGCTTGTCGCTTACCTTGACGCGGTACGCACCGATGTGCTGGGTGATGCCGCCGGCCTCTCCCTCGGTGACCTTGGTCTTGCGGATCGCATCGAGCAGCGAGGTCTTGCCGTGATCAACGTGGCCCATGACGACAACGACCGGATCGCGCGGCTCGAGCTCCTCCTCGCGGTCCTCGCGCTCGTCAAACAGCTGCTCCTCGATGGTGACATGGACTTCCTTTTCGACCTTGCAGCCCATCTCCTCCGCAACGATCGCAGCGGTGTCGAAGTCAATGATCTCGGAAACCGACGCCATCACGCCCAGCTTGATCAGGCCCTTGACGACATCTGCGGCCGTACGCTTCATACGGGAAGCCAGCTCACCGACCGAGATCTCGTCCGGGATCATGACCTTGACCGGGATCTTCTTGAGTGCGGCCATCTGCTGCTGGCGCTGCAGGCGCTTCATCTTTTCCTGCTCCTCCTGGCGGCGCTTGTTGCCGAAGGGCTTGGAACGCTGCTCGGACTTCTTGGTCAGCTTCTGCTTTTTGGGCCCGCGGGATTCCATACGCTCGGCCTTGGCGTCGACCAGCTTGTCGACATGGTCGTCGTACTTGGCGAGGTTGACATCGCCCGCGCCGCGGGTATCGATACGGTGCACCTGCTTGACCTTGCTCTGGACAGGCTGGGCGGGTTTCTCCGGCTTAGCTTCCGCCGGCTTGCCCTCCGCAGGCTCTGCAGACGGCTGCGCCGCCTCCGTCTTGGCAGGCTGCTGCTTTTCGGCCTTCGGCTGCTCCGCCTGTCGGCGGGATGCCATCTGTGCATTGAGGGTTTCCTCAATATTATCCACTTGGTGATGCTGCGTCATGTATTCAAAAATGACGGACAGCTCCTGGTCTCCCAGCACCTGCATGTGGTTTTTCGGTGCGGTGCAGTATTCGGTGAGTATCTCGGTGATCTCCTTGGTGGAAGTGCCGAAATCCTTGGCGACCTCATGCACCCGGTATTTATTCTCTATTGCCATGGGCAACTCCTCCTTTAAAGAATTTCGATCAAAATGCATCATTTTGATCGAGGGGGCGCACCACGCGATGCGCGGATGTGTCCCAAAGCTGCGCAAAGTTCCTCCTGCGTCGAAACTTTGCTCCGCTCTTGTATCAAGTACACGGGAAAATCCCGTATATTTGATGAAAATCACCGCTTTACTGCGCTGCGCGGGGATTTTCTATTGAATGCGCGCTTCACGCGCGGGGTATCGATTGGCTTGCGGGATGGGCGGCCGGTTTTGTCCGGACGGCGGGATGCATCGAATACCGGTTTGCCCTTGCCCTCTATGCGGCGGGTCGGCCGTCCTTTGTTTTCCGTCCTGCGGGATACACCGTGCGCGGCGGGCTTTTTGTCCCCTGCCCGCTGCGGCGTGCCGGTACGGGCAGATACCGCTTTGCGGGGCGCCTGCGTCTCCGCACGCTTATCCCTGTGCTTCTTTTTGCCGCGGCGGGACTGGATGCGCGCATTCTTCTCCGCGAGCTGCGCGGCCGCTTCGGCGTATTCGCTGTGCATCGATGCGAGCTTTTGCAGCGCTGCTGCAGCAAGGCCGATGTCGCTGACCGCGCACACGGCGCAGCCGTTCTTGCCGATTGCCGCGCCCAGCTCCTCCTTGCCGTGCGGCAGGGTGATGCAGGGTGCATTTGCGCTTTCCGCGTAAAACGCAGCTTTTTTCGCTGTGCTTGCGCCCGCGTCTGCCGCAACGAACACCGCACGCGCCTTTTTATCCATGCACATCTCGCGCACCAGCTCGTCGCCAAAGGCGAGCTTGCCTGCGCGCCGTGCCAAGCCGAGCATGCCGAGGAAGGGGTCATTCGCCATGCGCACCCTCCTGTTCCATCTGCCGCTCGAGCGCTTCGTATACTTCCTCCGGCACCGCAACCGAGAGCGCGCGCTCGATCGCGCGGCTCTTGCGCGCCTTTTTCAGGCACTCCGGCTTGCCGCACAGGTACGCACCGCGGCCGGGCGCCTTGCCCTTAAAGTCCAGTGTGATCCCGCCCTCGGGCGACCGGACCACGCGGATCAGCTCCCGCTTGGGGAACATTTCGCGGCAGCCGAGGCATTGCCGCATGGGGATCTTCTTTTGTGCCATACTGCCGCCCCCTGACTTATTCGCCCTGGGATTCCGGCGCGATGTCGATCTTGCAGCCGGTCAGCTTGGCGGCGAGGCGGGCGTTCTGGCCCTCCTTGCCGATAGCGAGCGACAACTGGTCGTCCGGCACGATCACGCGGCAGGACTTGTTGTCCGCCTGCATGGCCGCAGAAATGACGTCCGCGGGAGCGAGCGCCGCGGAGACAAACTGCGCGGTGTCCTCGTTCCACTTGATGATGTCGATCTTCTCGCCGTTCAGCTCGCCCGTAATATTGGCCACGCGCGCGCCGCGCGTGCCCACGCACGCGCCGATCGGGTCGACGTTCTCGTCGTGCGAGGTGACCGCGATCTTGGTGCGGTTGCCCGCCTCGCGGGCGATCGACTTGACCTCGACCACGCCCGAGTGGATCTCCGGCACCTCAAGCTCAAACAGGCGCTTGACAAGGCCCGGATGCGTGCGCGATACCACGACCTGCGGGCCGCGGGTGCCGCGGCGCACCTCGATCAGATAGACCTTGATGCGCTGGCCCTCGGTCAGCTGTTCGCCGCGCACCTGCTCAGCCGCGGCCAGCACAGCTTCACTCTTCTCACCGTTCGAGACAACGTCCAAATACGCATTGCCCGTGCGCGGGTCGATGCGGGCAATCACGCCGGTCAGGATCTCGTGTTCCTTGCTCTCAAACTCCGAGATCACCATGCCGCGCTCCGCCTCGCGGATGCCCTGGATGATAACCTGCTTGGCGGTCTGCGCCGCGATACGGCCAAACGATTTGGTCGGGATGTCGATATCGATGATGTCGCCGACCATCGGGTTGTTCTTGTACTCGGCCGCCTCCTCGAGCGTGATCTCCTCATACGGCTCATAGAGATCCTCGGCCTTCACGACCGTCTTGCGCACATACATACGGATGGTCTTTTTATCCCGGTCGGGCTCGACGAACACATTATCCGTCATCCCGTCGTTATCGCGCTTGTATGCAGTGATCAGCGCCTGGCCTACGCGGTCGAGCATATAATCGACCGGTATGCCTTTTTCGCGTTCCAGCTGCTCCAGCGCGTCGAAAAATTCTGCGTTAACCATTTTTTCCAATCCAGCTCCTTCTTATATCTCGACCGCGAGGCGTACCGCGGCAATGTCCTTAGGTTCATAGATGGTCTGCTGCCCGCCGCTCTCGATCGTGACGCAGCCGTCATCATAAGAGATGAGCGTGCCTTCGACCTGCTTTGCGCCGTTCACCGGCTTGTAGAAGCCGACCTCGACCGTGTGGCCGAGAAATGCCGCAAAGTGCTCGGGCTTTTTCAGCCTGCGCGACAGGCCTGCCGAGGAAACACACAGTGTATAGGAGGGCATACTGTCGAACTCCTTTGCATCCAGCATGGGGTCGAGCGCGCGCGAAACCTGCTCACACTGGTCGATGAACACGCCCTCCGGGTTGTCGACGGTCACGACCAGCATATACTGGCCGCCCTCTTTTTCAAATTCCACGTCCCACAGGGAAACGCCGGCCTGCTCGCACAGGGGCTTTACCAGCTCTTCCACGCGGGCGACGATCTGCTTTGCCTGCAAAGCCGTCCCTCCTTAACAAAAATCCTCCAAGCAAAGCGTAAGGAGTGGCTTTCGCCACTCCTTACGGTTACTTCTTACTGAACGTGCTTAGTATATCACGTTTTTGCGTATAATGCAAGGCTTTTTCATTTGAAAAAGCAATTTTTTCCGAATTTTCACAGGCAGCACACCGTTCAGGTATCCAGCTCGTAATAGTACAGTGTGTTCCGGTCGGCATCGAAAACAGCGGCGCTGTAATTCATCGAATAGCGTCCGAGCAGTCCGTCTGCGCTGTGCGGGTCTGTGGCTTCGCTGTGCCGGTCAAAAAACCAGTACCAGCCGTTTACCGGTGCGGATACGGAATAGCGCGCAAAAACGCCGTCCCCGTAGTTGACGCCGTCCAGCTCGCCGCCGTACACAGCGGCCCGCAGCTCGCCCTCCATGGGCAAGGGCTGCCAGCCTTCTTCGGATAGCTGTCCACTCAGTTCTTCCGCGCCTTCGGCGGTAAAGTTCAGTGCGATCCAGGTTTCCCCGTCACCATGGAAGCCGCCGTGCGTATCTGCGTAGGTGACGCTGGTCGTCTCGGGCAGCGAAATACCAAGCTCGTGCTCTACATTTTCGCTCGTGGAGCGGGTGCCGCTGCACGCGGAAAGCAGCACGGCAGCCAGCATTGCCGTGGCAAGTATCCATTTCTTCATAGCTCTGCCACCTCCTGCGCTGCACGTCCCTGCCTGCGGAGACGGCGCAGGCGCACTGCGGCCACAGCCACGCCAACCAATATAATTACGGTACATGCGCTGTTCGTAAAGCCGTCCGATTCACGTTTCCCACCGCCGCCGGGCGTACCTGTCAATGTCTCCGGGAGCTCACGGCCCTGTGCGTCATAGAGCACAAAGCGGCCGCCCACCGCCCCGTCCGACAGTGTAAACGCCTGAATAAACGGCGGTGACGGCAGGGGCTGAAGGTCTTCCGGGTCGGCAACCGATTGCATCACATGGGGATCGGTTTCGATACCCCAATAGACCGCTTCCTCCGGATAACCCACCGAGAAAACCGCTATCCTTTTATAGTCCTCATCGGAAAGACTGACGGCATCCAGCGGGTAGCGGCCGCTCGTACTGCTGTTGACCGGCCGCCAAAGCCCATTCCAGCCGCGCTCAAACACCACCGCGCCAAACTCTGGTGATCCATCCGTCCGTCCAAAGGTAACGACCATTTTTCCGTCGATTTTCTCGATCTGCTTGATCTCACCGTATTCCGCCAGTTTGCCGTCCTGGCTTCCAGAATAGTCAAGCGCCACAGCACCAAGTACCGCTTCTATCCCAGGCACATGGTAAACCGTAAGAAGCAGCAGCTCAGCCAAAAACACTGCCACCAGCAGCGGCCTCCACACCGGCCGGTATTGTTTGATCTTTTCCCGCATAACGCTCCCCACCTTTCTGCCCTCAGCATAGCACAGCGCACCCGCAAAGTAAAGCCAATTCACCCTATTTGTACCTTTGTGCCGCATCCAAACATAAAAAAGGCCGCACTGCGGCCCATCCAAAAGAAAATGACCGCTTTCAGCGGTCATTTTCATAAAAACCCGCGACATGTGCGTGGGTTTTTATACAAGCAAGCGATTTTGTGTGCCGCCTGCGGCGCGCAAATATCGCGCCCGGGCTTTGTCCGCGCTCTGCGCGGCACAGCCCCTCGATGGAAGCTGTTCGCTTCCATCGAAATAAATAAAAGGCTATCCAGTAAGCACGCTACTGGATAGCCTTTTTACGTCATCTTCCTGTATGCAGGTGAGCCGTCTTACTTGACCAGCTCGATGATCGCCATTTCTGCTGCGTCGCCGCGGCGCGGGCCGGTCTTGATGATGCGGGTGTAGCCGCCGTTACGGCTTGCATACTCCGGCGCGATCTCAGAGAACAGCTTTGCAACAACTGCTTCCTTGGTGATGAAAGCCATCGCCTGACGGCGGGAAGCCAGGGTATTCTTCTTGCCAAGGGTAATCATCTTTTCGGTCATCGGGCCGACTTCCTTGGCGCGGGCAACGGTGGTCTCAATTCTGCCGTTCTCGAGCAGGTAGGTCACCATCGCGCGCAGCATGGCCATGCGGTGGTCGGTAGGACGGCCGAGCTTGCGATTGTTAGCCATTCGTGTTTACCTCCAAAATAAAGTGAAAGCGGCGGCGCGGCATCCGTGCCGCCGCGATAATCCTTTGCGGGAAGGATCAGGCGCTTGCGCCCGATTACTCTTCCGACTTGGCAAGATGCAGGCCCATGGCCTCCAGCTTACCGATAACCTCCTCGAGGGACTTGCGGCCCAGGTTGCGGACCTTCATCATGTCCTCTTCGGACGTGTTGATCAGGTCCTCTACTGTGTTGATGCCCGCGCGCTTGAGGCAGTTGAACGAACGCACAGAGAAGTCGAGCTCCTCAATGGTCATTTCAAGCACCTTATCGTGCTGCGCTTCGGCCTTTTCAACAACAGTGGACTTGGAACCGATCTCCTCGGAAAGGTCAACGAACAGGTCGAGGTGGTCACGCAGCACCTTCGCGCCGAGCGAGACTGCGTCGCGCGCGGTAATGGTGCCGTCGGTCCAAACCTCAAGCGTGAGTTTATCATAGTCGGTCAGGTCGCGGACACGGGTGTTCTCCACCGTGTAATTGACCTTGTAGACCGGCGTGTAGATCGAATCCACCGGAATGACCCCGATGGAGGTCTGATGCTGCTTGTTCTTCTCAGCCGGGACATAGCCGCGGCCCGAAGTCAGCGTGATCTCCATGGACAGGCGCGCATCGCTCATCAGAGTAGCGATGTGCAGGTCGGGATTGAGGATCTCGACCTCGCCGTCCGCGTGGATGTCACCTGCCTTGACTTCACCCTCGCCAGCGGCCTCAATGTAGACCGTCTTAGGACCGTCGCAGTACAGCTTGGCAATAATGCCCTTGATGTTCAGTACGATCTCGGTTACATCTTCCTTGACGCCCGGGATCGTGGAGAACTCATGCTGTACGCCGGCGATCTTGATGCTCGACGCCGCCGTGCCCGGCAGCGAGGAAAGCAGGATGCGGCGCAGGGAGTTGCCCAAAGTGGTGCCATAGCCACGCTCAAGCGGCTCAACAACAAATTTGCCGTAAGAGCCGTCGTCGGCGAGCTGTTCACAGTCAATACGCGGCTTTTCGATTTCGATCATGTGGTACCCTCCTTCACGTTGGTTGGAAACTGAAACGGAACAGGCGAAGCAGACGCCGCGCCCGTTCCAAAAGCGAGGGTCTATTATTTCGAGTACAACTCGACGATGAGGTGCTCGGACACATCGTAGTCGATGTCGTCACGGGCGGGCATCGCAACGATCTTGCCCTCGAAGGAATCCTTAGCCTTGTCGATCCACTTCGGGCAGGCCTTCTTGCCGTTTTCCTCAAGCAGGGTCTTGAACTTGGTGGTCGAGCGGGACTTCTCGCGGACAGCCACAACATCGCCCGGCTTAACCTGGTAAGAGGGGATGTTGACGCGCTTGCCGTTTACGGTGAAGTGCGCGTGGTTTACCAGCTGACGCGCCTCGCGGCGGGTGTTAGCAAACCCCATACGGAATACGACGTTGTCCAGACGACGCTCGAGCTCCTGCAGCAGGATCTCACCGGTGATGCCCTGCTTGCGCTCGGCCTTCTCGTAGTAAGCATGGAACTGCTTCTCGAGCACGCCGTAGATGAATTTTACCTTCTGCTTCTCCGTCAGCTGCATACCGTACTCGGACTGCTTGCGGCGGGACTGCTTGGGCTGGCGCTTGGTAGACTTGGAGTAACCAAGTACCGCAGGGGAAAGACCAAGCGTCTTGCAGCGCTTGAGAACGGGCTGTGTATTCTTAGCCATTTATTGGTTTCCTCCTCTATTAGACTCTTCTTCTCTTGGGCGGGCGGCAGCCGTTATGCGGGATCGGGGTAACGTCCTTGATCATGGTTACCTCGAGGCCGGCAGCCTGCAGCGCACGGATCGCAGCCTCACGGCCGGAACCAGGGCCCTTGACGTAAACTTCAACAGTCTTGAGGCCGTGCTCCATTGCAGCAGCAGCAGCGGTCTCCGCTGCGGTCTGCGCAGCGAACGGAGTGGACTTACGCGAACCGCGGAAGCCCATCTCGCCGGAGGAAGCCCAGCTGATTGCGTTGCCGTTCAGGTCGGTAATCGTAACGATGGTGTTGTTGAAAGAGGAACGGATATGAGCCGCGCCTTTTTCGATGTTTTTACGCTCACGGCGACGGGTGCGGACAGCGCCCTTCTTCTGTACCTTAGCCATTTATCTGTTCCCCTCCTTACTTCTTCTTGTTCGCAATGGTCTTCTTCGGGCCCTTGCGGGTACGCGCGTTGGTCTTGGTGCGCTGGCCGCGGACCGGCAGGCCGCGACGGTGGCGCAGGCCGCGGTAGCAGCCGATTTCAACCAGGCGCTTGATATTCAGGCCGATCTCACGGCGCAGGTCGCCCTCGACGTTGTAGTCGCGGTCGATAACCTCACGCAGCTTGGCGGCTTCTTCTTCGGTCAGGTCCTTGACGCGGGTGTCCGGATTGATACCGGTCTTGGCAAGGATTTCGTTGGACGTCTTGCGGCCAATGCCGAAGACGTAGGTCAGGCCGATCTC
>DXFS01000020.1 GCA_019114345.1 Candidatus Agathobaculum pullistercoris
CCGTCCTTGTCGCGCTCGATCTTGCCCGGCTTTTTGCCAAGGAAGGTCTTAGTCTCCATCGGCTCGCGCAGCGGGTCGATGGACGGGGTGGTGACCTGGGATGCGTTGATCAGGATTTTGTCCCAGTAGATCGGGTACGGCTCCGGGTTGCCCATCGAGGAAAGCAGCACGCCGCCCGAGCCGGCCTGGCGGTAGACCTCGGAAATGGCCTTGCCCGTCCAGTTGGCGTTTTCCTTAAAGGTATGGTCGGTCTTGACGATCTTGAGCGCGCGCGTCGGGCAGAGTGAGACGCAGCGGTGGCAGTTGACGCACTTGGACTCATCGACCATCATTTTTTCAAATTCAGGGTCGTAAAAATGCACCTCGTTGGCGCACTGCCGCTCACAGGCGCGGCAGGTGATGCAGCGGTCGTAGTTGCGCACGACCTCATACTGCGGATACAGAAAATCAATCGCCATTACTGGTTCCCTCCTTCATTCAGGTTGACAATGACCGCCTCGCCGCCGCGGGGCGCCCAGATTTTATCCAGCTCGGGGGAAATGACGCGGATCGCGCATTCCTCGGAGGCGATGTAGACCGTTTCGTCCTTCTCGCCGACCACCATCGAGCGCAGCTTGAGGCGGTCGTTGAGCGCCATCAGGCCGCCCTGATAGCCGACAAGAATGGAGAACGGGCCGGTGACCATCAGGCTGGCGAACGCGTTGCGCAGGTAGGTCAGGCGCTCGCGCTCGGCCGGCTCCTGCTTTTCAATGGTGGACCAGAACGGCGCTGCGATGACGTTGGCGATCTCGGCATAGGTCAGGCCGAGCTTGCGGCCCAGATAGTCGACAATGTAGGTGATGACCTCGGTATCGGTCAGCAGGTCGCACGAATAGCCGAACATCTCGATAAAGCGGCGGTTTGCGTCATAGGACGAGATCTCGCCGTTGTGGACGACCGTGGTGTCCAGCAGCGCGAACGGGTGCGCGCCGCCCCACCAGCCCGGGGTGTTGGTCGGGTAGCGGCCGTGGCAGGTCCAGGAATAGGCCTCGTAATTTTCCAGCATGTAGTATTCGCCGACGTCCTCCGGGAAGCCGTTGGCTTTGAATACGCCCATGTTCTTGCCCGAGGAGAAGATGTATGCCCCGTCCAGCGTGTGGTTGATGCGGATGACAAAGCGGGAGACAAACTCGCGCTCGTCCAGCTGGCTGGCGGCCAGCTTGGTATGCAGCGGGGTGACGAAGTAGCGCCAGATCATGGGCTCATCCGTGATGCGCGGATGCTGGCGCGTCGGGATCTTGGAGAGGTTTACGATGTCAAAATGCCGCTCGATCTCCTTCTCGCAGGTCTCTTTGGCGGCCTGGGTATCATAGAATACGTGGAACGCATAGTAGTCCGCGTATTCCGGGTAGATGCCGTAGCCTGCAAAGCCGCCGCCCAGGCCGTTGGAGCGGTCGTGCATGGTGCGGATCGAGTCGATGATGCGTGTGCCGTCCTCCCTTGCACCGTCCTTGTGGAAGATGCCGGAGATCGCGCAGCCGGCCGGGATGCGGACTTGACCTTCTTTTTGTAACATGGTGCTTCCTCCTTACATATTGCGCATGTGCAATGGTCCCTCTTGGGGGGCAGGCCGTCCGCCGCATGCCTTATTTTGCAAGGCAGGGGAGGGCGGAAACTTTACAAAATAATAAGGCGCCCGCCATAGCTGAGGATCGGAATGCCAAAATCCTCAGCTATGGCGGACGCCTTTGTCCGCTTTATATTTTATAGCAGGGGATCAGCAGCGTCAAGCGGTAAACGATTCCGTTTTTACATTTTTAACAAGTTGCATAGAAAACAAGCCATACTGATGAATAAAATTAAGTAGGTTGCAATAAATCTTCAGAAAATGAAAAAAGAGTAGTGGCCGGGGCTTGACAAAGCAGGCTTGGATGACTATAATGCAATGTGTAAACAGCAAAGGCGCTGTGGGTACACGACCCGCAGCGCCTGTTTTATTTTATTTGTTTTGTTGGGTATTAAAATTAATATATGTAAGGAGCGAACCATCCATGAACACTGCAAAAAATGTTCCTGAGCTGTTCGGCAGCATGGTCTTTAACGAGACCGTGATGCAGGAGCGTCTGCCCAAGGACGTCTACCGCAAGCTCAAGAAGACGATGCGCGAGGGCACAGCCATTGATGCAGACGTTGCCGCTGTGGTGGCGACTGCAATGAAGGACTGGGCGCTGAGCAAGGGTGCGACCCATTATACGCACTGGTTCCAGCCGCTGACCGGCGTTACCGCGGAGAAGCATGACTCGTTCATCTCCCCGACCGATAACGGTGGGGTCATGATGGAATTCTCCGGCAAAGAACTGATCAAAGGCGAGCCGGACGCTTCCTCGTTCCCGTCCGGCGGCCTGCGCGCGACATTTGAAGCGCGCGGATACACTGCGTGGGATCCGACGAGCTATGCATTTGTCAAAGATGGTTCCCTGTACATCCCGACCGCATTCTGCTCTTATACGGGTCAGATTTTGGACAAAAAGACCCCGCTGCTCCGTTCGATGGAGGCGGTCAGCAACCAGGCATGCCGGGTTCTCAAGCTGTTCGGCAAGAATGTCCGCCGCGTAACTGCAACGGTTGGCCCCGAGCAGGAGTATTTCCTGATTGACCGTGATGACTATGCCAAACGCAAGGATCTGATCTTCACCGGCCGCACGCTGTTCGGCGCAAAGCCGCCCAAGGGTCAGGAGATGGAAGACCATTACTTCGGTTCGATCCGTCCGCGCGTTGCCGCGTTCATGCAGGAACTCGACGAGGAACTGTGGAAGCTTGGTATTTTCTCCAAAACCAAACATAATGAGGTGGCGCCCTGCCAGCATGAGATGGCACCGGTGTTCACCAGCGTGAACATTGCCAGCGACCACAATCAACTGACGATGGAGGTCATGAAGCGCGTTGCGCAGAAGCACCATTTTATCTGCCTGCTGCATGAGAAGCCGTTTGAAGGCATCAATGGTTCGGGCAAGCATAATAACTGGTCCATGTCCACTGATGAAGGGGAGAACCTGCTTGATCCGGGCAAGAACCCGAGTGAAAACCTGCAGTTCCTGCTGTTCCTGACCGCGGTCATCAAGGCGGTCGACGAGTATCAGGATCTGCTGCGCATCTCGGTCGCATCTGCGGGCAACGATCACCGCTTGGGCGCGAACGAAGCGCCTCCGGCAATCGTTTCCATGTTTATCGGCGAAGAACTGCAGGGGATTCTCGATGCAATTGAAGCAGGCGAGGACTACACCGGACGCGGCAAGACCAAGATGGATCTGGGCGTATCCGTCCTGCCTGACATCACCAAGGATGCAACTGACCGCAACCGTACCTCTCCGTTTGCGTTTACAGGCAACAAGTTTGAGTTCCGTATGCTGGGTTCTGCGATCAACATCGCCTGCCCCAACATCATGATCAATACCATGGTTGCGGAAGAACTGCGCCAGTTCGCTGATGAGCTTGAGGGTGCGGCTGATTTCAAAGCGGCGCTGCTAGCGCTGATCAAGCGCGAGGTCGCTGCGCATAAGCGCATCATTTTCAACGGCAATGGCTATGACGATGCGTGGGTGGCTGAGGCAGAGCGCCGCGGCCTGCACAATCTGAAGTCTACGGCGGATGCACTGCCGCACTACACGGATAAAGCAAATGTGGAATTGTTTACCCGCCATAACGTTTACACCCGTGAGGAAATGGAGTCCCGCGAGGAGGCGCTGCTTGAGGAATATTATAAGACGCTACATATTGAGGCGCTGACAATGTCCGATATGGTACGAGAAGAGATCCTGCCCGCCTGCATCGGTTATGAAAAGGATCTGGCAGATGCGGTTAAAATGAAGAAGGAAGCCGGCGTATCCGGCGGCATGGAGGCAGGTCTGCTTGGCCGCATCTCAGCTCTGATTGAGGAATTGTACAATCAGTGCAGCGTACTGGACAAAGCGGTAGCAGATGCGCCGAAGGGCGACTCAAGAGAAACAGTCAATTACTACCATGACGTGATTCTGGCAGCGATGGATAAGGTGCGTACAGCGGCCGACCAGCTGGAGACGCTTGTGGGCAAAAAGTATTGGCCGTTCCCGACTTATTCGGATATCCTGTTTTATGTGTAATTGCCGGAACTGTTATGCAGCATAGGGGATTGCTGCATAACAGATAGCCGGAAACTATATAAATCAATACACAATGGCGTGTGTTTCTGCTACGAATAGAGCAGAGCACACGCCAATTTTTTTAGGAGGTAATGAGAAATGGATATTATGGAACTTGCCACGTCGGTAGACGTAGGCTGGACGCTGGTTGCCGCAGCGCTGGTGTTCTTTATGCAGGCTGGCTTTGCAATGGTGGAGACCGGCTTCACGCGTGCGAAAAATGCGGGCAATATCATTATGAAAAACCTGATGGATTTCTGTCTTGGTACACCGATCTTCTGGCTGGTGGGCTTCGGCATCATGTTCGGCACGACAAGCGGCTTTTTCGGTGCGTTTGACTTTTTTGCAGACGGTGTTGTCGGCGAAGGGTATGACTGGACAACGCTGGTGTTCCAGACCATGTTCTGTGCAACAGCAGCGACGATCGTCTCCGGCGCCATGGCAGAGCGCACCAAATTCTCGGCCTACTGCATCTATTCCATGGTGATTTCCGCTGTCATCTACCCCGTGTCCGGTCACTGGATCTGGGGCGGCGGCTGGCTGAGCGAGATGGGCTTTCATGACTTTGCGGGTTCGACGGCAGTGCATTTCGTCGGCGGCCTGTGCGCGCTGATCGGTGCGGCCATCCTCGGCCCTCGTATCGGCAAGTACACCAAGGACGGCAAGGCGCGTGCCATCCCGGGCCACTCGCTGACGCTGGGCGCGCTTGGCTGCTTCATCCTGTGGTTCTGCTGGTTCGGATTTAACGGCGGCTCGACCGTGGCGCTGTCCGGGAACGGCGCGGAGGTCGCTTCCCGCGTGTTTATGACGACCAACCTGGCGGCAGCTGTGGCGACCGTGACCGTCATGTGCATCACTTGGATCCGCTATAAAAAGCCGGATGTTTCGATGACCCTGAATGGTTCGCTGGCGGGCTTGGTTGCCATTACCGCAGGGTGTGATGTGGTCACGCCGATGGGTTCTGCGATTATCGGTATCTGCGCTGGCTTTGCGGTGGTATTCGGTATCGAATTCATCGATCAGAAGCTCAAGGTGGATGACCCGGTCGGCGCGGTGGGGGTACACTGTATCAATGGTGCGCTGGGAACGGTCCTGGTCGGCCTGTTCGCTTACTACGACGGCACAGAGGTTGCTGCAAACGGATTGCTTTATGGCGGCGGCGCCGGCCCGTTGGTCACACAGATCATGGGTGTGGCTGCGGTTGCGGTTTGGGTCGGTGTGACCATCACGATCGTGTTCCAGATCATCAAGCACACGATCGGCCTGCGTGTTTCCGAGGCCGAGGAGATCATGGGCCTTGATAAGCCTGAGCATGGCCTGACCTCTGCTTATGCGGACTTCATGCCGATTGTCCCGAGCGTACTGGGCACCAAGGCTGCCGAGCAGGCTGCAGCCGAGATGGCAGTGCCTGCTGCACCTGAGCAGGCAGTGCCGGTCACGAAGGTTACGACCGAGAACGGCGGCCATAAGCTGACCAAGGTGGTCATTGTGGCAAAGCAGTCCAAGTTCGAGGAGCTCAAGGAAGCACTTGCCGCGATCGGCGTATCCGGCATGACAGCGACCAACGTCATCGGCTGCGGCGTACAGCACGGCGCGGCGGAATACTACCGCGGCGCGCAGGTTGACACGACGCTGCTGCCCAAGATGAAGATGGAGGTTGTTGTTTCTAAGGTGCCGGTCGATACGGTAGTCGACACGGTCAAGAAGGTGCTGTACACCGGCCATATCGGCGACGGCAAGATCTTTGTCTACGATGTGGAGAACGTCATCAAGGTGCGCACTGGTGCAGAGGGCTACGACGCGCTGCAGGACGACGACTAAATATCCCCTTCAGACGGAAAACGAGCGGATGCTGCGGCATCCGCCCGTTTTTTTCAGCTATGGATGTTCCGGAACCGGGCGAGCGCCAGCGCAAGCTGCGCAGGGGCGTCCCGGTTGGCCTCGTGACCGGCGCCCGGGATGATCTGCAAACAAGCGCGTGGCAGAGCGGCGGCGATCTCCTGCGCGGCAACGCGGTTCGTGTGATCCTTCCCGCCGAACAATATAAGCGCAGGGCAGGAGACCGCCGGAAGGAAGCCGGCCGGATCGAGCGCCGCCATGGAGCCCGACAGCCGCAGCACATCCGCTTTGGAGAAGGCCATCTGGCAGAACGCGCATTTGGGCAGCAGACGGAATATAGCTGACTGCAGGGCCAGCATGCGGTGCGGTATCCGGTATGGCGTACCAATCAGCACAAGGGAGGCGACACGGGCGGGGTGTTCCGCCGCATACTGCAGCGCGAGCACACCGCCGAGCGACAGCCCGCACAAATGGAGCGGCTGCGGCAGCGCATCGCAATATGCGGCAAACGCCTGGTACAGGGTACTGTATTCGGCCGGTGCGCCATCCAGCAGCTGAACCAGATCGGGACAATGTACGTCCGAAAAAGGCAGCAGGCGGCGTGTTTCCTCCCAGGCTTCAGGCGTCTGGCCAAGCCCGTGGACCAGCAGAAAGGGCATAGTGTCACCTCCGATACCGGTATCTTACCATATCCGGGCAGCGGATAGCAAGCAGATGCCGCGTCATGAAACCCGGCCTTGCGCATCCAGCCGCCGTGTATTATAATAAAACCGGATTTTTGACGGCAAGGAGCGAGATATGAAACGATTTTTGGCGGTAATCCTGCTGCTTTTATGCGTAACGGGATGCACGGCGCAGCCCAAAAGCTATACCGCGGACTTCTTCGCAATGGATACCTTTATGTCCATTACCGCGTATGGTGCAGACGAACAGGCGGCGCAGGACACTGCGGTGCAGTGCGAGCAGCGCGTTAATGCGCTTGAGCCCGCACTTTCCCGCACGCGGGAGGACAGCGACATCTATCGTCTCAACCACGCAGATGGGGCGGTGTGTACGGTCAGTGCAGATACCTATGCTGCCATTCAGGCGGCGGTCCAGTATGCAGAATTTACCGGTGGGGCATTTGACCCGACCATGGCGCCGCTGACCGACCTGTGGGGGATCAATACGGACAACGCACATGTCCCGGAGCAGGCGGAGATCGACGCGGCGCTGGCCCGTGTCGGTTATCAGAACGTCGAGTTGCTGGGGGATAATCAGGTGCGACTGCTGAACGGTGCGCAGCTCGACCTCGGCGGCATTGGTAAGGGCTTTGCAACCGATGCGGTCGCCGCACTGCTGGACGGCTCGTCCAGCGTGCTGGCGACGCTGGGCGGCAACATCGGCGCATACGGCGAAAACCCCGTACGCGACAGCGGCAACTGGGTGGTCGGCATTGCCGACCCGGACAACAATGCCGACTATTTGGCGACCGTTGAGGTGCGCGGACTGTCGGTTGTGACCTCGGGCGATTACGAGCGGTATTTCGAGCAGGACGGCAAACGCTATCACCATATTTTCGATCCCGCGACGGGCTATCCGGCGGACAGCGGCCTGCGCAGCGTGACGGTGATCGACGAGGCCTCGACCCGCGCGGATGCGCTGACGACGGCACTGTTCGTGATGGGGCTGGAAGAAGGGATGGCCTTCTGCGCAGCAAATGATATCGCGGCGGTGTTCGTCACCGCGGACAAGCAGGTGCATGTGACGGACAAGGTCGGCGCGGTCTGCACCTTCACCTTCCTCGGCGAAGAAAAAGGATATACCCATGCGCAGTAAACTCAAATGGGGCGACTTTGTCATCATCGGTGTGGTGCTGGCGCTGGCAGTGGCGATCGCGGCGGTATTGGCGCTCAGCGTATCGGGTGACCAGCTGTATGCCGAGGTGTGGCAGGACAATGAGCTTATCGAGCGGGTCGAGCTGACTGAAAGCACCGACCGCACGATCGATCTGGACGGGCATAATGTGATCGTGCTCTCCGGACGGACGGCGCGTATGCAGTCCGCGGACTGCCGCGATCAGGTATGCGTGCGCACAGGAACACTGACCCACGCGGGACAGGTGGCGGTCTGCCTGCCCAACCGGGTAGTGCTCCGCCTGACGGGCGACACGGGCGAGATCGATGCGATCGTATCGTAAAAGGGGCGTGATTTTTTGAAGACAAAGAAATTGACGCTCTGCGGCCTGCTGACCGCGCTCGCAGTCGTCCTGTCGCTGGTCGAGCGGCTGTTTCCGCTGGACGCGGTCGTGCCGGTGCCGGGCGTCAAGCTGGGGCTGGCCAATGTGGTGACGCTGTTTGCGCTCACGCGCGTTTCCGCGCGGGATGCGCTCGCGGTCGTGGTGTGCCGCGTGGCGATCTCCTCGCTGCTGATGGGCAGCGTGACGGCTTTCCTTTTCTCATTGTTCGGCGGGCTGCTGTCGCTTATCGTGATGTGGGCGCTGCTGCGGGCGGAAGGGACATTCTGCTCGCTTTTAGGCGTGAGCGTTGCAGGCGCGGCGGCGCATAACATCGGGCAGGTGATCGCGGCAATCATCTGGATGCAGACAGGCGCGGTGGTCGCGTATCTGCCGCTGCTGCTGGTGATGAGCGTGCCGCTTGGGCTGGTGACCGGGCTGACCTGCGCGATCGTGCTTTCGCATATGAAAAAAATTGATTTTAACGTATAATTCCGCGCGCATCCTCCTATACTATCGGCAAATGCACAAGGAGGAAATGCGATGAAAAGGCTTATTGCTATACTTGCCATGCTGACAATGCTGCTTGCATGCGGCTGTTCCAACTCGGCGGACGAGCCCCAAAACAATGGAACGGATAACAATGTTACGGATAACGATGTCACCGATGACCAGAACAACAACGGGACTGAAAACGACAATAACACAGTCGGCGATGATATCCGCGATGGCATGGACGATGCAGGAAATGCGATCGAAAACGGCATGGACGACGCGGGAAACGCTATTGAAAACGGCGTGGACAACATGGACGAAGCGATGACCGGAGATAATACCGACGGAAATACCGCCGACCCGGAAAAGTAAAGAACGCAGCGGATATAAGCGGCATGGCGGGAGCGCCATGCCGCTTGCGTATGCGGCGGCAAGTCCCATGGCATGGGATTTGTCAAAAACGGGCGGTGCGGAACGCGCGGATTGGTATGCTTTGTGCCTTGCGCAGAAACATGCGCTGTGATAAAATATTCCTATCGCGGGCAAAATTGCCCTTACAGGAAGTTTTGGAGTGAAGAAAATGGATTATAACCGTTTGGCGGAACTGCTGTTTCCGCATATCAATACTACGCCCGAGGAGATCGAAGCCCGCTATCCGAAGCGCGCGCTGCCCGAGGGTGCAAAGGTGACCCGCATGGGCCCCAGCCCGACCGGCTTTATGCACCTCGGCAACCTGTACGGCGCGCTGGTGGACGAGCGCCTGGCGCACCAGTCGGGCGGCGTGTTTTACCTGCGCATTGAAGATACAGACAAAAAGCGCGAGGTCGAGGGCGGCGTGCAGACCATCATCGAGGCGTTTTCCTCGTTCGGCCTGCCGTTTGACGAGGGTGCAACGCTGGATGGCGACAACGGCGCCTACGGCCCCTACCGCCAGAGCCAGCGCGCGGAGATTTATCAGACCTTTGTCAAGAGCCTGGTTCAGCGTGGCATGGCCTATCCCTGCTTCTGCACCGAGGAAGAACTCGCCGCGGCGCATGCCCAGCAGGAGGCAAACAAGGAGAACTTCGGCTACTACGGCAAGTACGCCGTGTGGCGTGACCGCCCGATGGATGATATCGAGGCCGAGCTCCAGAAGGGCACGCCCTATGTCGTGCGGTTCCGTTCGGAGGGCAGCATCGAGAACAAGATCCGCCATGAGGATCTGGTCAAGGGCAAAATGGAGGTCACGGAGAATGATCAGGACGTGGTCATCCTCAAGTCGGACGGCATCCCGACCTACCATTTCGCACATGTGGTGGACGACCACCTGATGGGTACGACGGTTGTCGTGCGCGGCGAAGAGTGGCTCGCGACCCTGCCGGTACATCTGCAGTTGTTCCGCGCCATGGGCTGGAAGGCGCCCAAGTATGCGCACACCGCCCAGCTGATGAAGATTGACCCGGAGACCGGCGGCAAGCGCAAGCTGTCCAAGCGCAAGGATCCCGAGCTTGCGCTCACGTTCTACGCCAGGGAAGGCTACCCGGTGCCCGCGGTGCTCGAGTACCTGATGACGCTTTTAAACTCCAACTTTGAGGAATGGCGCCGCGCCAATCAGGATGCGCCGATGAACGATTTCCCGTTCTCGACCAAGAAAATGAGCGGATCGGGCGCGCTGTTTGATATCGAAAAGCTGCGCGATGTGTCCAAAAACGTCATCTCGCGCATGGATGCAGACACAGTATACGGTTATATCGCGGATTGGAGCGCAGAGAACGACCCGCAGTTCCACGCCCTGCTTACACGCGACCCGGCATATTCCAAGGCATATCTCGCCATCGGCCGCGGTGGTAAAAAGCCGCGCAAGGATCTCGCGCTCTGGTCGGATGTCAAGGGCTACATGGACTTCATGTTCGACGAGTTGTTCCAGCCGGACTACACTATGCCTGAGCGCGTATCCGCAGCGGACGCAAAGGCAATCCTTACAGATTTTGCGGGTGTGTTTGACGAGAACGACACGCCGGACGGTTTCTTTGAAAAGATGAAGCAGATCGCGGAAAAGCACGGCTATGCGGCGGATACCAAGGCCTACAAGGCCAACCCGGACGCCTACAAGGGTGCGGTCGGCGATGTGTCCATGGTCATCCGCGTTGCGGTCGCGGGACGCCAGAATGCGCCCGACCTGCAGACGGTCATGCACATCATGGGACGCGAAAAGGTGCTCGAGCGCCTGACAAAGTGCGCGGACGCACTTTAATCCAGCTTTTGGGGGAATAGATAACGCTATGATGGAAAACGTAAACAACTTTCTGACCGAGATCATTGACGAAGACATTGCGGCGGGTCTTACCGAAAAGATCCACACCCGTTTCCCGCCCGAGCCGAACGGATACCTGCATATTGGATCTGCAAAGGCGATCTTCATCAACTGGTCGATCGCGAAAAAATACAACGGCCTGTTCAATCTCCGCTATGACGACACCAACCCGGTCAAGGAGGACACCGAGTATGTCGACTCGATCTGGGAGGACATCAAATGGCTGACCGGTGAGGAGCCGTCGGGCGGCGTGTTCTATGGCTCGGATTATTTTGAGACCTGCTACGAGTGCGCGGTGCAGCTCATCAAGGACGGCAAGGCATATGTGGACGATCTGACGCAGGAAGAGCTGCGCGAGTACCGCGGCACGCTGACCGTGCCGGGCAAGGAAAGCCCGTACCGCAGCCGTTCGGTGGAGGAAAACCTCCAGCTGTTCCAGGATATGCGCGACGGCAAGTTCCCGGACGGCTCCAAGACCCTGCGCGCCAAGATCGACATGGCCAGCCCGAATATGAACATGCGTGACCCGGCGATCTACCGTATCGTGCGCGCACATCACCATCGCCAGGGCGACAAGTGGTGCATCTACCCGCTCTACGACTTCGCGCACCCGATCCAGGACGCGATCGAGGGCATCACGCACTCGCTCTGCTCGATCGAGTTTGAAAACCACCGCCCGCTGTATGAGTGGGTCGTGGACAACTGCCCGCTGCCGCATCATCCCAAGCAGCGTGAGTTCGCCCGCCTGAACGTAACGCACACGGTTATGTCCAAGCGCTACCTGCGCCAGCTCGTGTTTGACAAACACGTCGAGGGCTGGGACGACCCGCGTATGCCTACCCTGTGTGCGCTGCGCCGCCGCGGCTATACGCCGTCATCCATTCTGGACTTCGTCCAGCGCGCGGGCGTTGCCAAGGCGGATTCGCTCGTGGATATCAAGCTGCTTGAGCACTGCATTCGCGAGGAACTGAACGAGACCGCGCTGCGCCGTATGGCGGTCACCGAGCCGGTTCACCTGGTCATCACCAACTATCCGGAGGACAAGTGCGAGGAATTTGATGTGCCGAACAACCCGCGCGATGAAGCAGCTGGCATGCGCAAGGTGCCGTTTACGCGCGAGTTGTATATCGAAAAGAGCGACTTCGCCGAGGTGCCGCCCCCGAAGTTCCAGAGACTCAAGCCGGATGGCGAGGTGCGTTTGATGGGTGCGTATATCGTCAAATGCAATGAGGTCGTCAAGGACGAAAACGGCGAGATCGTCGAGATCCGCTGCACGGCTGATCTCGAGACCGGCAACGGCATGCCGGCGGACGGCCGCAAGGTCAAGGGTACGATCCACTGGGTGTCTGCTGCACACGCGGTCGATACAGACCTGTACCTGTACGACAACCTGTTTACGCTCGAAAATGTCAACGACGTACCCGAAGGCACAGATTATCTGGATTACCTCAACCCGGATTCGCTCAAAAAGCTGACCGGCTGCAAGCTTGAGCCGTCGCTCAAGGACGCGAAGGAGGGCGAGCGCTTCCAGTTCGTCCGCATGGGCTACTATGTCAAGGACCGGGAGGAAGGGCGGTTCAACCGCATCGTCACCCTCAAGGACAGCTTTGCCAAGACCCTGCAGAAGTAAAAAAAAAGCAGACAGTGTAAACTGTCTGCTTTTTCTTTAACCGTTTCTGTGCTGCCGTTTCCATTCCTTGATCTGCTCGAGCCGCGCCTTGTATTTGGCTTCCAGCCCTTGCTCAGTCGGGCGGTAGTATTCCCGCCCTTCGAGCGAATCCGGCAGGCACTGCATATCGGTCAGCTTGTCTGTCGTGTCGTGCGCGTACTGATAGCCCTTGCCATAATCCAGCTCTTTCATCAGCCGGGTGGGCGCATTGCGGATAACCAGCGGCACCGGCTCGGCGAGCATCGTCAGCGCGTCCTTTTTCGCGCTTTCGTAGGCCACATACAGCGCGTTGGATTTGGGTGCAAGGGACATGTAGACCACCGCATGCGTCAGGTGAACCGAGCATTCGGGCATCCCGATGAAGTGGCACGCCTGATACGCCGCAACTGCGACCTCAAGTGCACGGGAGTCCGCCATGCCGACATCCTCGCTGGCAAAGCGGGTCACGCGCCGCGCAATGTAGAGCGGGTCTTCACCCGCTTCCAGCATGCGCGCGAGCCAGTAGACCGCCGCGTCCGGGTCAGAGTTGCGCATGGATTTGTGCAGCGCCGAGATCAGGTTGTAATGCTCTTCGCCGGTCTTGTCGTACAGCAGGGACTTTTTGGAGATGCACTGTTCGAGCGTCTCGGGTGTGACCGTGACGGTGTCGCCGTCCGCATCGCCGTTGAGCACGACCATTTCGAGTGTGGACAGCGCGGTGCGCGCGTCGCCGTTTGCGAAATTCGCAACCGCCTCCAGCATATCCGGCTGGATATTTACCTTCTGGCCGCCGAAGCCGCGTGGGTCGGTGAGCGCGCGGGAGAGCAGGGAAGTGAGGTCGGCAGTGGTCAGCGCCTGCAGGACGAACACCTTGCAGCGCGACAAAAGCGCGCCGTTAACCTCGAAAGACGGGTTCTCGGTCGTTGCGCCGATCAGGATGATGCTCCCTTTCTCGACAAAGGGCAGGAAGGCATCCTGCTGCGCCTTGTTGAAACGGTGGATCTCGTCCACGAACACGATCGTGCGCTCGCCGAAGCGTCGGTTATCCTCCGCCTGCTGCATGACCTGCTTGATTTCCTTGATGCCGCTGGTGACGGCGGAAAAGTCGATGAACGTCGCCTTGGTCTGGTTCGCAATGATGCGCGCGAGCGTGGTTTTGCCCACGCCCGGCGGCCCCCAGAAGATCATGGAGGAGATCTGGTCGTGCTCGATCAGGCGGCGCAGCACCTTGCCCGGCCCGAGCAGATGGATCTGGCCGGCAAATTCTTCGAGCGTCTGCGGGCGCAGCCGCGCCGCGAGCGGGCGGGTGTCGGCTCCGCCGAACAGGGTCTGCTGTTCCATTGCACGCACCTCCGTCAAGTGATGTGCTTATTATAACACCGAACAAATGTTCTTGCAAGAGGCGGTAGCAACGTAGGGGCGCGCATTGTGCGCACGTTTTGGCGGTTTATCTGACGATGTAAAGCGTATCCCACTTTCTAAGCGGGCAGAATATGCCGCTGCGCGCGGCAGGCGCACAAGAAGGGAGAAACCAATGGTTTCCCCCTTCTTGCGAATCATCCCCTTTCCTTCAGGGCGCGCTGCGCGCGCAAAGGGATTGTACCGCCTGCTTGACAACGCCCGTTTACTGCTGCTACAGGTATGGTAGAGTTATACCCCGGAATTTTATGCGGCGGTCGGAGAACAGATCTCGGTCATTTATTGCAGCGGAACGGCCACACCGTCGATTATGATTGCAGTGACCTCATCCGTATTGACCGGCTGGTCGAACATCCATTGCACTTCCGAGTGATAATATTGCTCGTATTCGTGCTGAGGATCGACAGACGGGGGAGAATCCGCTGCAAGGATGCGGTTTTCCTCTTTTTCGCTAACATGGATCACGGTGCCGTCACGCATGGTCAGCGTAATCGGCATATAGGCATATTCAATACGGTTATAATCGGGCTGCGTGGGGTCGGTGACGCCGTTTTCAACCCATATTGTCAGGCTGATCGGAGAGATGCGCACCTCAAACAGCCGGTACCCATTGATCGTTGCGCTTGGGGCAAAGTGTCGCTCGGCAACGCGCTCCAAATCAATTTCAAATGACCAATCGCCGATGGTCTCCTCGCCGGGTGCAGCCTGCGGGTCGAGCAGGAAAACCCGAACGGTTGCGGTCGGGTTTTCGGCTGCGATGCTGTCCGGCCGCCGCGCTTCATACAGAGCGGTGTTTGATTCTGCGTCATAACTGATTTGGCGTGAATCCGTGCCAAGATGTACTGGTCCATCGTCGAGCGGGTGCGCAATTTCGATTGCAACATCATATGATCCGTCCAAACGGCTGCCGGTTTTGTCCTGTATTTCAATATAGACCTTGGTCATGCCGCTGTCGGACAGCGCTGCCACCGGCCGCACCTCGATGCCGTTATCCTCGGTGACGATACCAGTGATGGGCTGGCTCTGTTCGGTGAAATTGCCGAGCGCGTTCTGCAGCGCCTCCCGCAGGGCGGGGATGGCGGCGGCGAACGCGGAGAACGTCAGCAGCACGGCGAGCACAGCCGCCAGTACGGCGCGCCCGACCGTCCAATGCAGCCGGCGTGCGCGGCGCGGCCGGATGCCGCGCAGAATTTCCGCGCGGCGCGCGGGTGATAACGTGATATTTGCCATGGTCATATCCAGATCCCTCCTCATATTGCGTTTATTCATCGTAGTACCATCCTTTCAAGGCTTCGCGTAGCTGTTTTCTCGCGCGGGACAGGCGTGCGGTGACGGTCGAGACATCCACATGCAAAATGTCCGCGATCTCGCGCGCCTTGAGCTCCTGATAATAATACAGGATGATGACTTCGCGGTAAGGACGGGAAAGCGCCATGATCGCTCGGGGAAGGGTGTCGTCCACCTGCGGGTCGCCGGTGTCTGCAAACAGCTTGTCCAGCTCGTCCGCGGGTACACGGCGGCGCTTCCACGGGGAGCGCAGGTAGCTTTTGCACACGTTGATGGCGATGCGGGTGATCCACGTCATTTCGCTGCCCGTGCCGCGGAACCGGTCCGCATTGCGCCACGCCTTGAGCAGGGTCTCCTGCACGGCGTCCTCGGCAAGGTGCACGTCCCCCAGGTAGAGCGTGCACAGGCGCAGCAGGCGGTCGCCCCAGTCGTCAATGAGGCGCGCAAAGCCGTCCTCGTCCTGCAGATACGAGGGGGCCTTGTTTTCGGTCTGTCGCACGGCGGCTTCACATCCTTTCCAACCATTAGACGCGTGGGGAGGGAAAATTACTGCAAGAAAAAAAGGAGACTTTTTGCGAAGTCTCCTTTTAGCAGCCCGATTACAACAGGGCGGTTTCGATCTCCGCCGCAGGCGCGAGCACCTGAACGTAAGACACTATCCGATCCAGCGTGGACTGGATGAGCGCGGGCGGGGTGTCCGGCGTGCCGAACACAGGGTAGAAGATGTGCCGGCTGTCCGGATGGACACAGGTGCGTTTGTCCGCGCCTGCAATCATGCTGAAAATGATGCCCGATCCGTCCCGGCCGCACACGTCGTTCGGATAGGTGTGTGTGCTCTCCGCCCGCATGCCGTCAAACGGCAGGCGGCTGTCCGGCGTGAATATGGTGAGCGGGCCGTCAAGACAGTCGATATCGTGCGCGCCGGAGAGCACCTGCGTGCAGATCTCAGCGAGAAAGGGCAGGGTAGCAGCCGGGTTGCCTTCCGGGAACGGCCGCCCTTTGAACAGCACGGATTCAAACTGCTGCATGACCGGATAGGTCTTTTTGAACTTGCGGAAAAAGCGGAAATACGGGTTTTCGCTGAATACTGCCTTGCGGTCATAGTCCGCAAAGCGGGTGCGGCAGTCTGCAAGCTCGCGTTCAACGAGCGCGCGGAACGCGGCTTCGTCCCAGCTTTCTCGCGCCGGGAAGCGTACCTCGGCAACGCCGAACGGGATGCCCCGCGCGGCAAAACTTGTGTCCTTGATGATGTCAAACATAGGGAAGCCTTTCTCAATCAGGGTGATAGGGATCGTCATAATCAGCCGGCACGCCGGTCAGTACGTCGTAATAATACCAGTGGTCGCCGTCTGCGAAGAAATACACGCCGAGCGGGGTCTCGGTGCGGTCGCCGTTAATGCGGCCGATGAACTGCCCGCCTTCGCCCTCGCCAATGGGGGTGATCTCGTCCACCGTGACAGGGTGAACAATTGCCAGATACAACAGTGTCGCAGCAAGCAGAGGCAAGAACATGATGAGCAGGAAAATGCAGGCGTTATAAAAGGAGGTGTGCTGCCTGCGCGGCTTCATGGGACGGCGGAAGCGGCTGCGTTGGTATGCCGAAATGCCAATCCAGCCCAATAGCAACAGTACGAGCCACCAGAACAGAAGATTATACAACAGAAACTGTGGTAAATGTGTATCGTATCGGTCGATCAGCAGATAGACAAGCGCGGTGCAAAGGAGTAGCACCAGCGCGCTCGACCAGCGTGGGCTGCGGTCGGTTGTCCGGCTGTCTGCGTAACTTTCCGCAAACGCCCCGGCAAACAGGATCGCGCCGCCATACACCCAAAAGTATACGGGGTTACCGTTAACCGCGTCGTCATAGGCGAAATACACCCACGTCAGCAGCCCACAGGCCGCGATCCATACGAGGATCGCTGGGACTGCCAGCACAGGCGTACAAAGCAGTTTTTTCATCCCTGATCCCACCTTTCCAAAGCAAACGGGCAGAGCCTTGCGGCCCTGCCCGTTGTTTTTCTCTGTCGAACCCGCGCCGCAAGCGCGTATTCAGGATGATGAAACTTACGCCTCAGCCTTGATCTTCTTGAGCTGGGCGAAGCGCGGCAGGCCGTGCACCTTGGGGCCGACGTTCTCGCCCTCGATCAGCGGCATCGCGTAGTCGATGAACGCCTGGGTTACACCGTTGCCTTCCTCGTTGATCCAGTCGCGCGGAACCTTCTTCTCGGTGTTCGCAACTTCGGACAGCGGGAGCAGCTCGATCTCGCACTTGTAGCCGTTTGCATCACGGGTGCACTTGAAGCCCGGCATATAGTCGGTCTTTCCGGCAACTGCGTTCTCAACCGCAGCCTTGCCGGACATATAGGACTCGTCCACGTCGGTCTTGGAAGCGCAGTGCGCTGCGCAGCGCTGCAGCAGGGAGAGCTCGATGCCGCGGACCTTGCAGCCCAGTTCGTTCTTGACCGTGTCGGCCAGCATGGAAGCCAAGCCGCCCAACTGCGCATGACCGAAGCCATCGGTTGCAGAGGTCTTGGCCTCGGAAACGAAGGAGCCGTCCGCATAGTGGATGCCCTCGGAAACAGCGACAAGGCAGTTGCCCTTCTCGTCGTAGATGCGCTTTACGTCCGCGAGGAACTTCTTCATGTCAAAGTCGGTCTCCGGCAGGTAAACCAGATCCGGGCCTGCGCCCATCGCGGTCGCGAGGCCTGCAGCACCGGCCAGCCAGCCAGCGTGACGGCCCATGATCTCGACGATGCAGACCATGCCGGTGTCATATACGCGCGCGTCCTGGTAGATCTCCATGCAGGAGGTCGCGATATACTTGGCAGCGGAAGCAAAGCCCGGGCAGTGGTCGGTGCCGAACAGGTCGTTGTCGATGGTCTTCGGGATGCCCATGACACGGCACTCGTAGCCGGACTTCATCATATACTTGGAAACCTTGTTGCAGGTATCCATGGAGTCGTTGCCGCCGTTATAGAAGAAGTAGCGGATGTCGTACTTCTTGAAGATCTCAAGGATGCGCTTGTAATCAGTGTCGTCCACATCCGGGTCAGCCAGCTTGTAGCGGCAGGAGCCGAGCGCGGAGGACGGGGTGTAGCGCAGCAGCGCCAGTTCGTCGCGGTCTTCCTTGTCGATGTCGTACAGTTCGTCGTTCAGCAGGCCCTTGATGCCGTGTGCCATGCCAAACACGCGGGTGATATTCGGATTGTCCAGCGCAGTTTCGATTGCGCCGAGGACGGAAGAGTTGATGACCGAAGTCGGGCCGCCCGACTGGCCAATGACGCAAGCGCCTTTCAGTTCGCTCATAATGATAAACCTCCTAACAAATTAAAACACAGGGTTTCGCCACTGTATTTCCTTGCTCTATTAGGGTATCATAAAACCGCTGCAAAATCAATGGAAAACAGAATTTTTTGGCGTATCCCCCGGGTTTCGGGCAGTATGGCAAAAAATATGCGCATTTTTTAGGATAGACTTGATTTTGACCGAACATACTGATAAAATAGGGGTGGAATTCTTTATCAATTTCACACACAGAAAGGAAGTCTAACCATGCCATTAGTTACTTCTACCGAAATGTTCAAGAAGGCTTACGACGGCGGCTACGCAATCGGCGCTTTCAACGTGAACAATATGGAAATCGTTCAGGGT